>NZ_KV805707.1:0-2173 GCF_001811625.1 Globicatella sp. HMSC072A10
TTATTTTTACACAATATTATGGACTTGACTTTACAAAAAAGTTGTAATTTTTTCTGATTAAGTTTTTATTAGTTTTTTCAATAATGAATACAAATCGGAAATTTCAAGTTTAAGTTAGCCACTACAGGTAACTTATTTGTTTGATACCGTAACTGCCTTGTTATTCTAAATCAGTGACCCCTTGATAATGAGCTGAGGGATGGTAGTCTTCCGACCAGTCTGGCCCCATGCCATCTTTCTAGACATGAAACCATGCCGAGGGAGGCTCGTTGTCAAGAATCGCAGGTCAAGCCACCAATCGTTCTTGCTTGAATGCCTGGACAAATGTGTCATGTGGTGTCGCATAACCTAAAATTTTCCGCGGATAATCGTTCATCCAACGTTGGATCCGCAAAATCTGGTTCTCGCTCAAATCACTAATCGGACTGCCCTTTAGGACGAAACGGCGAATTAATTTGTGCTGGTTTTCGCTCGTCCCACGCTCCCAAGAAGCATAGGGGTGGCTGAAATAGACGTCCGCTACATCTTGCAGGGCATCGTGTAGCCCTGAAAATTCGGATCCATTGTCGGAGGTGACAGTCTTAAATAGTTGATCGAAGGTAGCGCCAGCCCGTCCTCTTAGCTGTTGAACCACTTGGTCCACCGATTGGGCGTCCTTCCCGTTCAACTTCAGGATGACTTCAAAGCGTGTCTGCCGTTCAGCCAGCGTCAGAAGCACGGCATCCGACTTGGTCTTGTTTCCCACGACCGTGTCGATTTCCCAATGGCCGAAAGTTTCCCGGGTTTCAACTTCTTTAGGGCGTTCTTCAATCGACGTCCCGAGAACACGTTTGTTGGGACGGTGTCCTGGGCGGACCGCTTTGGTTTTACGGGATAGTTTTTCGAGCAAGTCCATGTTCTTTGTTTTCCTGATTCCGCGGTCAATCCATTGATAGAGGGCGGTTGTACCAGGAATGATGGCAAAATCGAACAGCTCGTGTTTTCTGGCAAACCCAACCACGACGTCCGGCGACCATTTTTCATTTAACATTTTGTCATCTGCCCAATCAATGAAGTCCTCTGTGTTCGCCCATTTAGGGCGTCTGCCACAGTTCAGCCGTTGATTTTCATAGAAGGCCTGTCCTGCATCAGCGTCATAAACAGAATAGTAGGTGTCATACACTTTTCCATTTTGCGTTTGGCGTTTTAACTGGGTGATTGTCCCGCGAGTCATTTCATTGTGTATGGTTTGCGGAACACGTCCCAGCACCTGGGTAACCTGACGGTTGGAATAGTTTTCCTTTTTCAGGATGGCGATTTGGCAACGTTCTGATTAGGATAGGTGTTTTCCTTTGCGAGAAACTGTGTTATCATGGGTTTGCGTCATGTGAATTCATCCTTGTCTATTGAGTGTTAGTGGTAACTTCAATATAACATGAAATTCACGTGGCGTTTTTTTTATTTCAAATGGCTAAGTTCATTATAAAATCCGCCCTAATAAGTTCAATTTTGAAAATAGCCAATTAATAGTCATTTACCCACCTAAAAAAATAATTGAATCAGCAGAGTTTATTCGCTTCGATGCACAGGCAGTGAGACCTTTCATGGTACTACCTCTGCCAAAGGAGGTGGTGTAATGAGAAACGAAACAGGTTATTTTCAAATCGGGCCCTTCACCTACAGCGTAGAGAACGGGATTACTGAAGGGGATACAGTCTGTTCGCTATACGCTAGGGTATCAAGTGTCTTCATTGACCATACTACTATGGAGCAGACATACCAACTTGAATTCAAGCATGCTGTGTTAAATGAAATTTACAAGATTAAGGTGGAGTACTCAGAATTATTGACGAGTGGTATTAGTTCCTTAATGCGACTAGGACTGGACGTTACAAACAGCAATAAGCAGTCGCTTAGTAATGCTTTGCTGGCGAGTATTCCCTATGCAGAGGTCGTATTCGTTGTCACTTCATATGGTTTTAACAAATTCAAAGGTATGCAGATATTTATTACTGATAAGGTCCTATCCAAAGAGCCTATCAAAGAGCTACTTGTCGTCCAGAACAACAAGTATGACTTGGCTCCAAAAGGCAGTCTGGTTGATTGGCTTCAGATGTATGAAGATTATGTAAAGGGCTATCCTCCATTAGAACTGGCGGTAGTGTATATGTTAACTTAAAAGTGAGCCACTATA
>NZ_KV805708.1:0-15851 GCF_001811625.1 Globicatella sp. HMSC072A10
CAAGATACTCTGATATAGGACGCTTACAATACTTTTAACCAAGGAATAGCTAGTCTGAATATAGTAGCTAGTCTGCACTAAAAACCACCAATGCTGTCACCATGGAATAGTTAGTCTGATTATAGTAGCTAGTCCTGCACTAAGAAATGGCAAAGCTGTCACTATGCAATAGCTGGCCATTATATAAAAATGTTTCTTACAATAATATTAACAAACGATTGTCACATCGCAACATCACCGCTATTTAATATAGGTTATTCTTTCATACGTTTATGTCAACAGAATTTCAATTCTTGAAAAAACCGAGAAACTTGGCAATTTTAATACAATAGTCAATCATTTTTTGATATAATTTTATACGGTGTGTGAATTTCGTGACACAGATCCATAAGACAGAATCGGAGGGACAAACGTGTCAACATTACAAGAAAATATTAAAAATTTAAATGATAAACAAAGAGAGGCCGTATTAACAACGACGGGCCCAGTCTTAATCGCTGCCGGAGCCGGTAGTGGGAAAACGAGAGTCTTAACTCATCGAATTGCTTACTTAGTAGAAGAAATCGGGGTTAATCCATGGAATATTTTAGCGATTACCTTTACCAATAAAGCCGCGACAGAAATGCGAGAGCGGGTGCAACAATTAGTTGGCCCAGCCGCCGAACAAATTTGGGTATCTACTTTTCATGCGATGTGTGCTCGTATTTTAAGACGTGAAGCTGAACATATTGGCTATGAACGTAATTTTACGATTATTGATACTGGTGAACAACAAACGTTAATGAAACAAGTACTTAAAGATCTAAATTTAGATAGTGAACGATTCAATTATAAGGTGTTATTACATGTAATTGATGAAGCCAAAAATGAAGGCCAATTACCAGAAGAATATGCTGAGTTAGCTGATGGCTACATTGAAAGAATTCATGCAGATGTTTACCGTAAATATCAGTCACGTTTAAAAGAAGCGAATGCGATGGATTTTAATGATTTGATCTTATTAACAGTTAAATTATTGGAATCAAACGAACAAATACGTCATTTTTATCAACAGAAGTTCCAATATATTCATGTCGACGAATACCAAGATACCAACCATAGTCAGTATCAATTAGTGCAATTATTAGCGGGCTTACTGCGCAATGTTTGTGTGGTAGGGGATGCTGACCAAAGTATTTATGGTTGGCGTGGGGCGAATATGGAAAATATTTTGAACTTTGAAAAAGATTATCCTGATGCCAAAGTGATTTTATTAGAACAAAATTATCGTTCGACCCAAACTATCTTAAAAGCGGCGAATAGCGTTATTGTGAACAATAAAAAGCGTAAAGAAAAGCAACTTTGGTCTGACAAAGAAGTTGGTGAGAAAGTGGTTTTCTATCAAGCGGATAGTGATCGTGAAGAAGCCCAGTTTGTGATCCAAAAAATTCATCAACTTAAAAATGATGAAGCTTATAAAAATCGTGATTTTGCGATTTTATATCGTACACAAGCCCAGTCACGTAGTTTAGAGGACCAATTGCTTCATGCCAACTTACCGTATAAAATTGTTGGAGGATTAAAATTCTATTCACGTAAAGAGATTCAAGATACTTTAGCTTATTTACGTTTAATTGATAATCCTAATGATAATATTAGTTTTAACCGTATTGTCAATGAACCGAAACGGGGGATTGGTCAAGCAACTGTGGAAAAATTAGCCGCATTTGCTGATAGTCAACAAATGTCTTGGTTTAAAGCGATTGAACATTTAGCACATTCTAATATTAGTAAATCAGCTCAAACGAAATTAGCCAATTTTGCGACGATGATTCAAAATTTACAACAACAAGCTGAATTTTTAAATATGAGTGAATTAGTCGAACAAGTTTGGGAACAAACGGAATATATTGAAAAATTACGGGCACAAAATGATATTGAATCAGCCAATCGTATCGAAAACTTAGAGGAGTTCGCTTCCGTTACCAAGCAGTTTGATGAGGAAGGAACGGTCGATGAGGTTGAAATCGATCCCGATTTTGCTCTACCAACGACAACGCCTGAGTCAACAGTACAACCTGAATTAATCTTATCCTTAACGGAAGATTCATCAGAAACGAGTGAGCCCTCTACATTAACGCGCTTTTTAACCGATGTTTCTTTAGTTAGTGATACCAATGAGGAAACAGATTTTGAAGATCAAGTGACCTTAATGACCATGCATGCCGCTAAAGGATTAGAGTTTCCTTTTGTCTTTATTGTCGGAATGGAAGATGGCTTATTCCCACTATCTCGGGCAATGGAAGATGACGATGAATTAGAAGAGGAGCGTCGCTTAGCATATGTGGGGATGACGCGTGCTGAAAAACGCTTGTTCTTAACTGCTACTCGTTCGCGCCTTTTATATGGGCGTTATCAAAATAACTTGCCAAGTCGTTTTATTGATGAAATTGATTCCGAATTATTAGACAATCAATCATTCGGTTCCCGTGTCTATACCCGTCCGTCTATTAGCGAAGGGGGTGTGATGAACCCCGGTTTAGGACGTTTCAATCGAGCACGTTCGACAGGAGGAGCAAGTCACAGTGGAACAGCAGCTTTAAGAAGTGCCAACAAAGCAGCACTTTCCAATAAACGTCCCCTTTCTACAGCCAAAACCAGTTTAAGTACGAATGAAGGACCCGTAACTTGGAAGGCCGGTGACAAGGTTCAACATAAAGCCTGGGGCGTTGGAACCGTTGTACAAGTTGTGGAGGATAAAGGCGATACTAAATTAACCATTGCCTTTCAAACTCAAGGTATTAAGGAATTATTAGCAGCTTATGCCCCCATTACCAAAGTAGAAGAATAGGATGAAGAAGATGCAATCAAATTCAATTGAACGATTAGAACACTTGATTGAGTTACTAAATGATTATGCTTATCATTATTATGTGTTAGATAAACCGATAGCTTCAGACCATGAATATGATGTGCTATATCGTGAATTAGTCCACATTGAAACCCTCCACCCTGAGTGGATTTGTCCGGAATCGCCTACTCAACGGGTGGGAGGACAACTGTTAGAAGGTTTTAAAAAAGTGAGTCATGCTCAATCAATGTATAGTTTAGGCAATGCTTTTAATGAAAATGAAGTGGCAGCCTTTATTGAAAGAGTAACAAATGCTGCCAGCGGTCCGGTGAGTTTTATGTGTGAATGTAAAATCGATGGTCTCGCAATTGCTTTAACCTATGAAGCAGGTAAATTAGTCAGAGGGGCCACGCGTGGCGATGGGACGATTGGCGAAGATATTACGCATAATATCCGCACCATCAATTCGATCCCTTTACAACTACGTCGTCCTATTTCAACGGAAGTTCGTGGTGAAGCGTATATGCCTAAAGCGGTCTTTGCGGCTTTAAATGCCGAGCGCGATGAAAAAGGGGAAGTACCATTGGCTAATCCGCGTAATGCGGCTGCTGGAGCCCTAAGACAAATTGACCCTAAAATGGCGAAACAAAGACAATTAAATGCTTTTATTTATGATTCGATATTAACGGAAAGTTTTAATCCCATGTCGCAAGAAGAATTATTTAATCAATTTAGTGAGGTGGGGTTAAGAACGAATCCTTTACGTCGCTTATGTCAAACCAAAGATGAAGTAATGGACTTTATTCATGAAGTAGGCAATAAACGACACGATTTACCTTATGATATTGATGGCGTGGTCATCAAGGTTAATGACTTCCAATTAAGAGAAGCATTAGGTTTTACTGTTAAGGCACCACGTTGGGCAATTGCTTATAAGTTTCCGGCTGAAGTAGCGACTACTGTCGTTAGGGACGTCGAATGGACAGTAGGGCGAACAGGAGTAGTCACCCCAACGGCCGTGATGGATCCGGTCAATTTAGCGGGGTCAGTCGTCCAAAGAGCTACCTTACATAATATCGATATTATTGCTGATTTAGATGTCCGTATAGCAGATACTGTTCATCTGCATAAGGCGGGTGACATTATCCCGGAAATTTTAGAAGTATTAATGGACCAACGTCCAGCCAATTCACAACCTTTAACCATTCCAAATCAATGTCCTGCTTGTCAAAGTGAGTTAATTAGAATTGATGATGAAGTGGCATTGCGTTGTCAAAATCCTTTATGTCCGGCCCAACAATTAGCTCAGTTAAGTCATTTTGTGTCAAGAAATGCGATGGATATTGTCGGTTTAGGTGAAAAAGTCATTGAACAATTATTGAATAAAGAATTAGTAAAAGATGCGGCTGATTTATATTATTTGACTTATGAAGAATTATTAACACTTGATAAAATTAAAGATCGTTCAGCTAATAAAATCTTACAAGCCATCGAAGAGAGTAAACAACAATCGCTTGAGCGTTTACTATTCGGTTTGGGGATTCGTCATGTCGGTGCCAAAGCAGCCCAATTAGTGGCCCAAAAATTTGGTACAATAGAACGAATTATGACCGCAACATTAGAAGAATTTAGCAGTATTGAAGGACTAGGAATCATGATTAGTCAATCTTTAGTGAACTTTTTTGCTGAAGAGGGTTCGCATCAATTAATTCAAAGATTACAAGATGCGGGAGTGCAAATGTCGTATCAAGGTGTTAAAATAGAGGATATAGCAAATTTATCGACAGAATGGACTGGCAAAACGGTGGTCATTACCGGTAGTTTTGCTGATTACGACCGCAAAGAATTACAAGCGAAATTAGAATCATTAGGCGCTAAAGTAACGAGTAGTGTTTCAAAGAAAACCGATATTGTCGTTGCTGGTGAAGCGGCCGGAAGTAAATTAACGAAAGCCCAAGATTTAGGCATCACGATCTATAATGAGGCTCAGTTATTGGAACGAATATAAAGGATGTGAACTAACTGAATGAATAAACGCATAATGAAAGTCACGACATTATTATCAATTGTCGGCTTACTATCAGGGTGTTTAAGCGAATTAGATAAGGAAGTTGTTGAAGAGACGATAGCACCCAATCAAGTAGCGGTTCAAACGACTGCTAATCAACTTTCAATGGACTATTACCGTGCGGTTATTACCGATGGTCGCTATGAAATGGGCGTGGCCTCCAGTAGTAATACTAATTTAAGCTCTGCTGGCAATACAATCGCTTTTGAAGAAGGGCTATTACGTATTAGTAAAGGGATTTTCCCAACCGATCAATATTTCTTACAAGAAGGACAAATTATTGACGAGGATACCATGACTAATTGGCTAGCCCGTGAGTCGAGTGATAATCCGGAAGGGCTCAACCCAGCTTTGGCGGCCAATGAAGAAGAAACAGCACCAGACACCGAGACGACCATGGCCGAAGGTGAGGAGACCACGATGGCTGCTGAAGAAAATCAAGTCATCGTTAATTCGACTTCAACACCGATTTACTTAACGCAAGTGATGGAAAAAAATATTATGGTTGAAACCGATGAAGGTTATCAATTAGCGGGCGTGGTGATTGGTTTAGCGATGAATAGTGTGTATCAGTATACCGATGATGAAGGTGTTTCTTATGAACAGGAAATCTCTTTAGGTGAAATGCGTGAACGGGGTCGTCAATATGCTAATATTATCGTAGGACGTTTACGTAATACCGAAGCTTTACGTAATGTGCCGATTGTTGTTGGTTTATTTAGACAAACAGCGAATAATGAAATTGCCGGTGGGACTTATGTGATGAACGGTATTTCACGAGAAGGTAATTATATTTCTGATTGGACTGAACAAAATGAATATCGTGTCGCTTTACCGATAGTATCTTCGGGCGATTATAGCGAACAATATGCATTCTTTGACAATTTTAGTGATGAAGTGCGTAACTTCTTTCCACATTTAAATGGGGTGACAGGTGAAGCTTTATATATTGATAATGGCTTAGCATCTTTAACTATTGAAATTGTCTCACAATTCTATCAACAATCTGAAATCACCGCTCTAACACAACATGTTACAGATGTGGCGACAAAGAACTTGCCAGAAAACATACCAGTAGAAATTAGCATCGTGTCCGCTCATGGTCCAGAAGCGATCATTACGCGTACTGGTGAAAACAGTCAATTTACGGCGCATGTTTACGAGCAATAGAAAAGGGGAATTAATATGACAGAACGTGAAGAAATCATCCGTGTAGCGAATTTATCGAAACTCGCTTTTGATGATGCAAGTTTAGATACTTTTGCGAAAGAATTTAATAGTATCGTAGAATTAGTTGAACATTTAGAAGAGGTTGATACAACAGGTGTCAAACCAACTTATCATGGCAATGACTTAATCAATGTGTTCCGTGAAGATGAAGTCATTCGTGGTACTGAGCGTGAAGCCTTCTTGAAAAATACTAAAACAAGTCAAGATGGATTTGTCAAAGTACCTGCTATTATTGAAAGTGAGGAGGCATAAAATGACGGGATTTCCAACAACAATTAAAGAAATGAAAGCTGGCCTAAAAGCGGGCGATTTTACAGCGGTTGAGTTAGTGGAACATACATTTAACCAAATTGAAGCCATTGATTCAAAAGTTGAAAGTTTTTTAGCTCTAAATAAAGAAGCAGCCTTAGCAGATGCGAAAGCCGCTGATGAGCGTGGCTATGGTGAGGATGCACCGGTTTTAAATGGTATTCCGATTGCCATCAAAGACAATATCGTCACCAAAGATTTAACGACCACGGCAGCCAGTAAAATGCTAGAAGATTTTAATCCTACTTATGATGCGACAGCTGTTGAAAAATTAAAAAATGCAGGTGCGATTATTGTAGGGAAAGTGAATTTAGATGAATTTGCGATGGGTGCAAGTACAGAGCGTTCAGCTTTTAAAACAACACGCAATCCTTGGAATTTGGACCGAGTACCGGGTGGGTCATCAGGTGGCTCGGCTGCGGTCGTAGCGAGTCGTCAAGTCCCAGCGTCATTAGGTACGGATACCGGTGGTTCTATTCGTCAACCGGCAGCCTTTAATGGTTTAGTTGGGTTAAAACCTACTTATGGTACTGTATCACGTTATGGTTTAATTGCCTTTGGTTCTTCATTGGACCAAATTGGACCGATGACCTTAACGGTTGAAGATAATGCCTTGATTTTAGATGTAATTGCTGGACATGATCGTCATGATTCTACTAGCTTACCTAATCTACCAATGAATTATGGTGCTAAAATTGGACAACCTTTAACTGGAATGAAAATCGCTTTTCCTAAAGAGTATAAGGACGAGGTTATTGCTGAAGATATTCGTCAAGCAATGCAAGCAGCTGCTGATTACTTTACTAGTCAAGGAGCGATTGTTGAAGAAGTATCGCTACCATTGATTAAATATGGTATTAATGTTTACTACATTATTTCATCAGCAGAAGCTTCTTCTAACTTACAACGTTTTGACGGCGTCCGTTATGGTTACCGTTCTGAATCCGCTCATACTTTAGAAGAGGTTTATGTTAAGTCACGTTCTGAAGGTTTTGGTGAAGAAGTGAAACGTCGTATTATGTTAGGAACTTATTCATTAAGTTCAGGACAATTTGATAAATTCTTTAAAAAAGCGGCGCAAGTGCGTACTATGATTAAAGATGAATTAAATAAAGTCTTTGAAGAATATGACATTATCATGGGACCTACTACAACCAGTACAGCCTTTGAAATTGGTGGCCGGGTTAAAGATCCAATCGCAATGTATGTGGAGGATTTATTAACTGTTACGGCGAATATCGCAGGTTTACCGGGGATTTCAGTACCGGCCGGCTTCGACCACGAAGGATTGCCTATCGGCTTACAAATGATGGCTAAACCTTTAGCAGAAGCAACCTTATATCAAGTCGCTTATAATTTTGAACAAAATCATGACTTTGTTCAAAAAGCACCAACATTATAGGAGGTAAGACAAATGAATTTTGAAACTGTTATTGGACTAGAAGTCCACGTTGAATTAAAAACTGATTCTAAAATTTTCAGTACGTCACCTGCTCATTTTGGTGCCGAACCGAATACGAATACGAATGAAAAAGACTGGGGTTATCCAGGGGCATTACCAGTCATGAATAAACGTGCCATTGAATTTGGCATGCGTGCTTCATTGGCATTAAACTGTGAGATTACTCGTGAAATGCGTTTTGACCGTAAAAATTATTTTTATCCAGATAATCCAACTGCTTATCAAATATCACAAGCAGATTATCCAATTGGACAAAATGGTTATATCGACATCGAAGTAGAAGGTCATCCTCGTCGTATTCGCATTGAACGGGTCCATTTAGAAGAAGATGCGGGTAAAAATACTCATGGCACTGATGGCTATTCTTATGTGGATTATAACCGTCAAGGAACGCCTTTAATTGAGATTGTAACCGAAGCGGATATTCGTTCTCCTCAAGAGGCGTATGCTTTCTTAGAAGCGTTACGTGAAAAAATTATGTATACTGAAGTTTCGGATGTGAAGATGGAAGAAGGATCATTACGTTGTGATGGTAATATTTCCATTCGCCCTTTCGGTCAAGAAGCATTTGGGACTAAAACAGAATTGAAAAACTTAAACAGTTTTAACTTTGTTCGTAAAGGTTTAGAGTTTGAAGAAAAACGTCAAGCGCAAATATTACTAGCAGGTGGTAAAATTCAACAAGAAACTCGTCGTTATGATGAAGCAACGGGTAAAACCATTTTAATGCGTACTAAAGAAGGTGCAGCGGATTATCGTTACTTCCCAGAACCCGATCTACCACCGGTAACCATCGATGAAGAATGGATTGAAACGGTGAAAGCTACGATTCCTGAAATGCCAGACGTTCGTCGTCAACGTTATACGAAAGAATATGGCTTACCTGAATACGATGCCATGGTCTTGACTTTAACGAAAACAATGTCTGATTTCTTTGATCAAACAGTGGCGAATGGTGCTGATGCCAAATTAGCTTCTAACTGGTTAATGGGTGATGTGTCAGCTTACTTAAACAGTGAGAAAACTAGCTTAGAAGAAATCAAGTTAACACCGAAGAATTTAGCACAAATGATTCAATTGATTGAAGATGGCACCATTTCTTCAAAAATCGCCAAACAATTATTCAAGATTTTAGCTGAAGAAGGTGGCGATGCGACTGAAATCGTGGAAGCGCGTGGGATGGTTCAATTGAGTGATCCAGCTAAATTACAACCAATTATTGATGAAGTGATTGCTAAAAATGAAGCTTCATTAGAAGACTTCCGTAATGGTAAAGACCGTGCGGTTGGATTCTTTGTAGGACAAGTGATGAAACAAACTCGCGGTCAAGCGAATCCGCAAGTGGTTAATAAATTATTGATGGAGACTTTGAATAAGTTAAAATAAAAGATGCCTTAAAGCACTAAAAGATGAGAAGTTTTCTCATCTTTTTTTAATGTACGTAAATAATTGTTGGCTGAAATAGCTGAAAACAGGCTATATGATTGCAGATGTTAGATAATGTAACATGAATTGTTAAAAAGAATTTGCTATTAAATTAAAATTTGATTATAATAAGTTTAAATCATTTTATATTAGAAAGGAATATTTCAAATGGATACGAAGAAAAATACAAGTGCTTTAATTGGGGCAGCCTTTATTATGGCGACTTCAGCAATTGGACCCGGTTTCTTAACGCAAACAGCTAAATTTACCAATGACCTACACGGTAGCTTTGGTTTTGTTATTATTATTACCATTATTTTAGCAGCGATTGTGCAATTAAATGTTTGGCGTGTTTTATGTGTGACTGGGCTACGTGGTCAAGATGTCGCGAATAAAGTATTACCAGGTCTAGGATATTTTGTCGCGGCTCTGGTCGTATTAGGTGGATTTGTCTTTAATATTGGTAATGTAGGTGGTGGAGCATTAGGATTTAATACTTTATTAGGGATTCCAACTCAGTTTGGTTACTTTTTAGCTGGCGCCATCGCGATCATGGTTTTTTTACTTAAAGATGCCATGAAAGCGATGGATACTTTTACTAAAGTATTGGGAGCGATTATGATTGTCGTTATTTTCCTTGTCATTCTCATTGTGCAACCACCGATTGGGACAGCATTAAAAGAATCGCTATTTCCTACAGCAACGAGTGATTCATTATTTACAGCGATTTTAACTTTATTAGGAGGAACAGTTGGCGGTTATATTACTTTTGCTGGCGCTCACCGTTTAATTGATGCCGGCATTACCTCTGAAGAAAACTTGCCACATATTAAGCAAAGTTCTGTTATGGGGATTTCAATTGCTTCGATTGTGCGTGTATTTTTATTCTTAGCTATCTTTGGTGTGATTAGTAAAGGTGTTTCACTTGATCCTAACAACCCAGCAGCCGATGCCTTTAAACAAGGAGCCGGCGAAATTGGCTATCGTTTCTTTGGTTTAGTCTTATTATCAGCAGCAGTTTCTTCGATTGTGGGTGCGGCTTATACCTCTGTTTCTTTCTTGAAAACATTAAGTAAATCGGTAGCTAAATATGAAAAACAAGTTATTATTGGTTTTATTGCAGTATCGACTTTGGTAATGGCCTTTTTAGGTAATCCTGCGACCTTATTAGTGATCGCCGGTTCATTTAATGGATTAATTTTACCCGTTACCTTAGGTATCAGTTTATTAGCGGCCAATAATCCAGATATTATGGGTCCCAACTACAAGCACCCTAAAGCTTTATGGATACTAGGGATTATAGTGGTTATTTTAACTGCTTACATGGGCATTCTATCGTTAGGCAATTTGGGCCAATTATTTGGCTAAAAGTAGTATAAAGGAGTATTGAGCCGAGGCTTACTCCTTTATTTGTTTTGAGGATAGTAACTTTAAATATTCTTAATGAGGATAGGCATAAACTTGATAAAATTAATCTAGAGATTGTTCGCTAATTAAAAGCGCAGTGGTTGAGTGGCCTCAACCTGCGCCTTAAGGTAGCTGAGAATAATCTTGAAAAATTCAGTCAAATTAATGCTCGTTAATTTATAGTACAGTGGTTGAGTGGTTATAAACGTTGTCATAATGACTTGTTTGAATCCTACTCCATTTTGCGGAGCGGCAGACGAAACAAAAATCAATCGTTTTTTCTTCTGGTCTACTCCCAACTGTGCGGGGATAGGTCGACGAAGCGGAAATCATTTGATTTGCTACTTCTGGTCCACTCCCATCTATGATAATATTAAAATATGAAGATTTAATGAGAGGCTGTTATCAATGTAACAGTCAAAGCAATGGCAGATGAGGTGAAAAAATGAGCGAAGTAAAAATTGTACCACATGGTGACGCTTCGATGTTAGTCGGATGGGGAGCTGTAATTGATCCGAAAATTAATCAAAAGATTACCGGTTTGGTATCATTGTTTAAAGATCAAAAAATTGAAGGGGTCATTGATTTTATACCAGCTTTTTCTAGCTTATTAATCAATTATGATCCGCGTATTATTACTTTTCAACGTTTAAAAAAGATAACTCAAGATTTATTAACCATTGAAATCAGTAATCACCAACTAAAAAAACGCATCTTTGAAATTCCAGTTTGTTATGGTGGTGAGTATGGGCCTGATATTGAGTTTATTGCGAAAAACGCACAATTGACCAAGGAGGAATTAATTCAAATTCATTCTGGAACCGACTATTTAATCTATATGTTAGGTTTCTTACCAGGCTTTAGCTATCTAGGGGGATTAGATGAGCGGATTCATACCCCGCGTTTAAATAATCCACGAAAAGCAATCCCAGCAGGGAGTGTGGGGATTGGTGGCTCACAAACAGGGATTTATCCCCTAGAATCGCCAGGTGGTTGGCAATTGTTAGGACGTACGCCAATCAAAACATATGATCCAGAGCGTGAAGAACCAATTTTGTTTGAAGCAGGAGATTATATACGTTTTGTACCAATTGACCAAGCGACTTATCAAGAAATTGAAGCCGCAGTAGCAGCTGGTGACTATCAAGTGGATGTCGTAGAGGAGGGGTAAGCATGGGGATTAGAGTATTAAAAGCCGGAATTTATACGACGGTTCAAGATATTGGCCGAATGGGCTATCAAAGTCAAGGATTCGGAGTGGCGGGCGTCATGGATGTTCGTTCTTTCAAAATTGCCAATTTATTAATTGATAATCCTGAAAATGAGGCTGTTTTAGAATTTGCATTAACGGGACCAACCCTTGAATTTACAGCCGAAACCATTATCGCGATTACCGGTGGCGATTTTCAGCCGAAGATTAATGATGAGTCAGTACCGATGTATACCGCCATTTATGTTTATAAAGGAGATGTTTTATCATTTGGAGGAGCCCGTACAGGAACGAGAGGTTATATCGCTTTTTCTAGTTATTTAAGCATTCCCGTCGTGATGGGCAGTCGCTCAACCAATACTAAAAGCGGGATTGGAGGCTTCAAAGGACGACGTCTAAAAGAAAATGATTTTATTGGCTTTCGGATAAAACGACGCTATCTACCTTATTTCCTATCACGGACTTTAGATATTGATGAATTTGATCAAGAAGAAGCTATCATTCGGGTAGTGATGGGGCCTCAAAGTGATATGTTTACCCCGGATGGATTAAGGACCTTTTTGAATGAAGAATATACGGTGACCAGTGATTTTGACCGCATGGGTTGTCGATTAGATGGTCCTTATATTGCCCATAAGGGGAAAGCTGATATCATTTCAGACGGTACCGCCTTTGGTTCTATCCAAGTGCCCGCTCATGGCAAACCCATTATATTGTTAGCAGATCGTCAAACTACTGGAGGCTATGCAAAAATTGCGACGGTTGCTTCGGTGGATATTCCAAAACTAGTCCAACGTAAAACAGACCATAAAATTCGTTTTGAGGCGATTTCAGTCGAAAAAGCGCAACAATTATTATTGGCAGAACAACGGGAATTTAGTCAAATGCGCCATACTATCCATCAACCTTGTCAAGAGGTGCTGGATGTGCGTTTAGTGGCCAAAAGGTTGACGACGTTATTTGAATAGGAGGAAACAATCCATGGATTTAGAACAAATTAAAGCATTGGTACAAATTGTAGAGGAATCGTCTTTATTAGAATTTATGTTAGAAGATGGTGACACTAAAATTAAAATGAGTCGCAAAGGTGAAATGGGACAACCCACAGCTGCTATTAGCACTCTAACAGAAAAATCTGAAAAGGATACTGATAATGAGGAGTCAGATCAAGACTTGTATATCACCTCTCCCATTGTCGGAACTTTTTATTCAGCTTCAGGTCCGGATGTACCAGCTTACGTGTCAGTAGGAGATACTGTTAAAAAAGGTGAAACCGTCTGTATTGTCGAAGCGATGAAATTAATGAATGAAATTCAATGCAACTATGATTGTGTTATTGATGCCGTATTAGTAAGTAATGAACAAAAAGTCGAATACGGGCAACCATTATTCCGCGTGAAAAAAATATAATCACAGTGGAACGGAAGGAGTCGTACAATGATTAGAAAATTATTAGTGGCAAATCGTGGTGAAATAGCTGTACGAATCATTCGTGCCTGTCGTAATATTGGAATCCTTAGTGTTGCTATCTATTCTGTTGAAGATAAAGATAGTCTTCATGTTAAACTGGCTGATCAACGTATCTGTATTGGAGAAGGCCCCGCACGTAATAGTTATTTGAATCAAGAAAGTATTTTAACGGCCGCGATTAACATCGGAGCCGATGCCATTCACCCTGGGTTTGGCTTTTTATCAGAAAATCCTAATTTTGCTAGACTTTGTCATGAACATGGCGTTATTTTCATTGGTCCTGAAGGGGATGTGATGGAAAAGATGGGAGATAAATCTCATGCTCGTCAAACGATGAAGACTGCTGGAGTCCCAATTGTTCCTGGTACAGAAGGTACTGTTCACGATGTTGATGATGCGATAAAAGCAGCAGAAGTTATTGATTATCCTGTTATGATTAAAGCAGCTGCTGGTGGTGGTGGTAAAGGGATGCGAGTAGCCAATGAACCAAGTGAATTTAAACGTTTGTTTAATATGGCCCAGATGGAATCCGTCAATTCTTTTAGTAGCGATGCGATGTATTTAGAGCGATTTATTGTCAATCCAAAACATGTTGAAATTCAAATCATTGCTGATACTCATGGCAATGTGGTCGCTTTAGGGGAACGTGACTGTTCTACTCAGCGTAACCATCAAAAGCTAATCGAAGAAGCCCCTTCACCAGCAATTGATGATACAATCCGTCAAGCAATGAATGAAGCTGCTGTATTAGCAGCCACCACCGTTGGTTACGTCAACGCAGGAACGGTAGAGTTTATTTTAGATAATGAAGGTAACTTTTACTTTATGGAAATGAATACTCGTATACAAGTAGAGCATGGTGTGACTGAAATGGTGACTGGAACTGATTTAATTATTGAACAAATAAGAGTCGCCAATGGTGAAAAATTAAGTTTTAAACAAGAAGAAGTACAATTATGTGGCCATGCGATTGAATGTCGTATTAATGCCGAAATACCAGAAAAGAACTTTATGCCTAATCCAGGTAAAGTAACCCATTTACATTTACCCGCAGGCAATGGAGTGCGAGTCGATACAGCTTTATACACCGGTTATGTTATACCGCCAGACTATGATTCGATGATTGCCAAAATTTTAGTTCATGCCCCAACGCGTGAGGCAGCTATTATGAAGATGCGCGCGGCACTGGATGAAACGGTTATTTTAGGTGTCGAAACGAATTTAGATTTTCAGTATCAATTATTGCGTCATCCATTATTTGTTGAAGGTAATGTGGATACTGGTTTTGTGAATCGTATGTTACATCTTGATTAGAAGGAGGAAAGACATGCTAAAAGTAGATTTAAATGCTGATATGGGCGAAAGTTTTGGTGCTTATCAAATTGGGTCCGATCAAGCATTGGCACAGTATATTTCATCAGCAAATGTAGCTTGTGGATTCCATGCTGCCGATCCCAATGTCATGGCAAAAACGGTCGATTTATTGGTTAAAGAGGAGGTGGCGATTGGTGCTCATCCTGGTTTAAACGATTTAATGGGATTTGGTCGCCGTCCTATGACCATTACGCCTACTGAAGCTAAAAATGATGTTTTATATCAATTAGGTGCTTTAAGTGCCTTTGCTAAAGCGAAAGGAAAAACCTTACATCATGTGAAGCCACATGGTGCTTTATATAATATGGCGGCAAAGGATGCGCCTTTAGCCATGGCTATAGCGGAAGCAGTCGCCAGTTTTGATGCTAATTTAGTTTTCTTAGGATTATCTGGTAGTGAGATGTTAAAAGCGGCAAAGGCTTGTGGATTAAAAGTTGCTTCGGAAGTGTTTGCTGATCGTGCTTATACGGATGAAGGTTTATTAGTGAATCGAAAATTACCAGGCGCCATGATTGAAGACCCCGATGATGCAATTAATCGGGTTATCCAAATGATTAAAGAAGGTACAGTTACCAGTATTAATGGTAATTTTATTCCAATTGAAGCTGATTCGATTTGTATACATGGGGATGGTCCCAATGCAGTAACATTTGCTAAACAAATCCATCAACGATTAATTGCCGAAGGTATTCAAATTGTTTCGTTGCAAGATTTGATTTAAGCAATACAATTTGATTTAACTAGCACAATTTGCTTTTGAGTTTTCATTTAGGTTAGATTGACCGGACAGAAACATTAAGCGTTCTATCTGGTGCTGTCAATCGTTCAGTAAGGGCGACTGGCGTCGATATAGAGCTGACTATTTAGTGCCTTAAGGTAGACAGTTTTCATGACTTGCAGTCGCTTTTTTCATTGAAAAGTCTTACTAAGTTAAGATGAAAGAACTTTTTTGACAATTTAATTTTTTGATATTTAATTGAAGCAATTAAGTTATAGTGTATCAAAGCGAGAAAATTATTAATAAAAATAATAAGCTTAGTGTAAAATAACTGTTGGTCATCTAAAA
>NZ_KV805709.1:0-11710 GCF_001811625.1 Globicatella sp. HMSC072A10
TCTTGTGGGGACCCACAAAAAGTTGTAGAGCCATTTAAAACCATATGAAAAGCCGAGAAGCATCTCATTTTGAAATGTTTCTCGGCTTTTTCTCTGGACTTTTTATTCCAGTTTATAAATATTTTTTTAGTCTTGTACAGAGAATGGTAATAATCCCATAATTCTTGCACGTTTAATGGCTAATGTTAAAGCACGTTGATGTTTTGCACATGTACCAGTTACACGACGAGGTAAAATTTTACCTTTTTCTGATACAAAACGTTTTAATAATTCAACATCTTTGTAATCTGGGTGATCAATATGGTTTGCACAGAAAAAACATACTTTTCTTCTGCGTCTTCCTCCACGACGTTGTGCCATGTTTTATTCCTCCTTAAATTCTATTAAAATGGTAAATCGTCCTCAGAAATATCAACCGATGATCCATTGAAATCCTCAAATGGAGAAGATGATTGATTAAAATCATTATTGAACGAATAGTTATTTTGTTGACTTGTTTGATTATTATAATTTGAATTTCCAAAGTTAGATGATGCTGGACCTTGATCATTTCTTTGTGATCTTGATTCTACAAAATAGAAATTATTTACATAAACTTCTGTTGTGTAAACTCTTTGGCCTTGTTGATTTTCATAACTACCTGTACGGATATTACCATCTACAGCAATTTTAGTCCCTTTTTGTGCATAGCGAGCTAAAATGTCTGCGGCACCGCGCCAAATAGTACAATTAATAAAATCGGCATCATATTCACCTTGTTTATTTTTATAGTTACGATCGACAGCAAGTGTAAAACGGCCTACTGAATCACCTTGCGGTGTTTTTCTTAAGTCAATATCACGAGTTAGACGTCCAATCAATTGTACATTATTCATAACAAGGTCCTCCTTTGAAATGTTTCACGTGAAACAAATTAGTCTTCAATTTTAACAATCATGTGACGTAAAATGTCACGGTTGATTAAAGCTAAACGAGCGAATTCGTCGATACCTTTTGCATCAGAAGCTTCAACGTTTACTAAGTGGTAAATACCTTCTTTATAATCGTTAATTTCGTATGCGAAGCGTCTTTTCGCCCAGTCTTTAGATTCAACAACTGTCGTACCATTGTCTGTTAGAATTTTATCGAAACGCTCAACTAATTCTTTTTTAGCGTCATCGTTTAAGTCAGGACGAATGATATATAAAATTTCATATTTTGTTGTTTGACTCATTACTGTATACCTCCTTTTGGTCTTTTGGCTCTATTCAAGATAGAGCAAGGAGCGATAGCAAATTAATGCTAATTACTCACATTTATTAATTATACCGTGAAATGATTTCTATTTCAATACCTTTTTATCAGATGTTGAAAAATGGTTATTCTTCTAATTCTGAATCATTTTCAGCAATTATGTCGTCGTTTTCTTCCATACCCTCATCATTAGCAGATTCTAGTGTTGCAACATCTTCTGCCTCATCATCTGTTTTGATGATTTTTGTAATAGAACTTACTATCGCATTATCATCGACTCTTATCATTTTTACCCCTAAAGTGGCTCTAGAGGTTTGAGAAATACTATCAACATTGAATCGAATAATAACCCCTTGGTCGGTCATTAACATTAAATCTTCAGCTTCTGGATTATCAATTGTTACGATACCCGCGAGTTTACCACTTTTCTCACTAATATTAGAAGTTTTAACTCCTAATCCACCACGGTTTTTAATGCTATATTCAGTAGCTGCTGTACGTTTACCATAACCTTTTTCAGTGACAACTAAGACCTCACTGTCTGGTTTTAATAAAGCGGCCCCTACAACATAGTCGCCTTCGCGTAATTTCACACCACGAACACCCGTTGCTGTTCGTCCCATTACACGTACATCTTCTTCATTGAAAGCCATCGCATTGGCGTTATGAGTACCAATAATAATATTTTCACCACCATTGGTTACTAGGACTTTGATTAACTCATCTTCCTCACGCATATTAATCGCACGTAACCCATTATTGCGGATACTTGTAAATTCATTTGCATCAGAACGTTTCACGACACCCTGTTTCGTCACAAAGAATAAGTATTTATCGGTTTCATTTCCTTCTGAACGAACTTTAATCATTTCTTTAACATATTCATCTTTTTCAATATTAATTAAATTAACAATCGGTAATCCTTTAGCTGTTCGTCCATATTCCGGAATGTCATAACCTTTGGTGCGGTATACTTTTCCTAAATTCGTAAAGAAGAGGAGAGTATCATGTGTAGAACATGAAATTAATGATTGAATTTCATCATCATCGGTTAATCCCATCCCTTTTACGCCTCGACCACCACGATTTTGTACTTGGAATTCATCTTGGGTCATACGTTTAATATAACCATTGGTTGTTAATGCAATTAAAACATCTTCTTCTTCAATTAAATCTTCATCATCAATATTAGTTAATTCTCCAATACGTAATTCCGTACGACGTTCATCGTCAAATCTTAATTTAATATCCGCTAATTCATCTTCTATAATCTCAAGAACGCGCGTTTCATTTGCTAAAATATCTGTTAAATCTTGAATTAATGCAATTAAATCATCATATTCTTTATCGATTTTTTCACGTTCTAAACCAGTTAAACGAACCAAACGCATATCTAAAATCGCTTGCGCTTGAATAGGTGTTAAATTAAAACGTTCAATTAAAGTATTTTTAGCTATTTCCGCTTCTCTTGAACCGCGAATAATTGCAATTACTTCATCGATTACATCTAAAGCAATACGTAATCCTTCTAAGATATGCGCGCGGTCTTCTGCTTTACGTTTTTCAAAAGCAGTACGACGACGAATAACTTCAACTTGATGGTCTAAATATTTTTCTAAGATTTCTTTTAAAGAAAGTACTTTTGGAACACCTTTATCAATGGCTAGCATATTAAATCCAAAAGATACTTGTAAAGCTGTATATTTATATAAATTATTTAAAACGACATTGGCACTGGTGTCTCGTCTGACATCAATAACAATCCGCATACCTTCACGGCCTGATTCATCAGCAACATAAGTAATACCTTCGATACGCTTTTCTCTGGCTAATTCAGCAATTCTTTCAACAACTTTTGCTTTATTTACACCATAAGGAATTTCAGTTACAACAATTCGTTCGCGATCATTTGAAAGTTGTTCAATTTCTACTCGTGAACGAATAATTATTTTTCCTTTGCCGGTTTCATAAGCTTTGCGAATACCTGATTTACCCATTACGATAGCGCCTGTAGGAAAATCCGGACCAGGTAATACTTCCATTAATTCATTGACTGTTACCTCAGGGTTTCTCATTAATAAATTTAAAGCATCAATTACTTCACCAAGGTTATGCGGAGGGATGTTGGTTGCCATCCCAACAGCAATCCCACTTGTTCCATTCACTAATAAATTAGGGAAGCGTGCAGGTAATACAACGGGTTCTTTCTCTTCTTGAGAGTAGTTTTCTTGAAAATCAATCGTATCTTTATTGATGTCTTTCAACATCTCTAGGGCAATTTTACTCATTCTTGCTTCTGTGTAACGCATCGCAGCGGCACCATCTCCATCGACAGAACCAAAGTTCCCGTGACCATCGACTAACATTTGTCGATAGCTGAAAGGTTGGGCCATCCGGACCATTGCTTCATAGATAGCAGAGTCACCGTGTGGGTGATATTTCCCCATAACATCCCCAACAATCCGCGCTGATTTTTTATAAGGTTTATCAGGTGTTACGCCTAATTCATTCATTCCATAAAGAATACGACGATGAACCGGTTTTAATCCGTCACGAACATCGGGAACCGCACGAGCCACAATAACACTCATCGCATAATCTAAGAATGAATTACGCATTTCGTCTGGTAAATTTATCGTTTCGAAATCTCTTTTTTGATCAAACAATTCACTCATTCATTATTTTTTCCTTTCTATTCGTTTTCTAGATATCTAAGTTCTTAACAAAAACAGCATTTTCTTCTATAAAATTACGACGTGGTCCTACTTCGTCCCCCATTAACATGTCCATAACTTGATCTGCTTCACGCGCATCTTCAACTGACACTCTTAACATACGGCGATTTTCTGGATTCATTGTCGTTTCCCATAATTGTTCATAATTCATTTCTCCAAGACCTTTATAACGTTGTAAAGAATAACGTGCATCAGGGTTTTCTTTTTGCCATTCGCGTAATTCTTCTTCTGTTGCGATATACATTTCTTTTTTACCTTGTTTAATTTGATACAAAGGCGGTTGGGCAATATACACATAACCTGCATCTAATAAAGGACGCATGTAGCGGAAAACTAGCGTTAATAATAGCGTACGAATATGAGCGCCATCGACATCGGCATCGGTCATAATAATTAATTTATGATAACGAGCTTTGGCAACATCAAATTCACCACCAAAACCAGTTCCCATTGCCGTAAATAATGAACGTATCTCTTCATTATTTAAAATTTTATCCATCGAAGCTTTTTCAACATTTAAAATTTTTCCTCGTATTGGTAGGATGGCTTGGAACATTCTCGAACGTCCTTGTTTAGCTGATCCCCCAGCAGAATCCCCCTCGACAATAAACAATTCAGATTGTTCAGGGTCTTTGCTTGAACAGTCTGCCAATTTTCCTGGTAAATTAGCAATCTCTAGAACATTCTTTTTACGGGTCATTTCTCGTGCACGTTTAGCTGCCATTCTTGCTTTAGCAGCTAAAATACCTTTATCTACAATAACTCGAGCAATTTTAGGATTTTCCATTAAAAATTGTTCAAAACCAGCAGAGAAAATCCGGTCCGTAATGGTTCTCACTTCAGAATTACCTAATTTAGTTTTGGTTTGTCCTTCAAATTGTGGATCTGGATGCTTAACTGACAAAATTAAAGTGAGTCCTTCACGCACGTCTTCACCACTTAAATTTTCATCGTTATCTTTAAGCAAATTAGACTTTCTTGCATAATCATTGATGACACGGGTTAAAGCCGTTTTAAAGCCAGCTTCGTGCGTTCCACCTTCGTGTGTATGAATGTTATTTGCAAATGATAAAATATTGGTATGATAAGAATCAGTGTACTGCATCGCAATTTCTACTTGAATGCCTTCGGCTTCATCTTCTAAATAAATGGGATTTTCTACAATTGCCTGTTTATTTTCATTTAAATATTCAACATAGCTTTTAATCCCACCTTCGTAATGGAAGCTATCCTCTTGCTCACGTTCATCACGAACGTCTGTAATAGTCAGTCTCAATCCTTTATTTAAGAATGCTAACTCACGTACTCTTTGCATTAATTTAGTATAATTAAAATCAATCGTCTCTCTAAAAATAGTAGGATCTGGTAAAAAGTTTACACGTGTTCCCGTTTCAGTTGATTCACCTACTTCGGTTAAATCGTTTAATATTTTTCCGCGTTCAAATTTTTGTTGATAAATCTTGCCATTTCTTGACACTTCAACCGTTAAATAAGAAGAAAGGGCATTAACAACAGAAGCACCTACCCCGTGAAGTCCTCCAGAAACTTTATAACCGCCACCGCCGAATTTACCACCCGCATGTAAGACAGTAAACACTGTTTCAACAGCTGGTCTACCTGTCTTGGCTTGAATATCAATTGGGATACCACGTCCATTATCGATGACAGTGACACTATTATCTTTTTCAATAATGACTTCAATATGTGTACAATATCCTGCCAAAGCCTCATCAATTGAGTTATCGACAATTTCCCATACTAAATGATGTAACCCTTCACCACTTGTTGAACCAATATACATCCCTGGTCTTTTTCTAACGGCTTCAAGTCCTTCTAGAACTTGTATCTGATCAGCATTATATTGTTGTTGTTCTGTCATTTTATTACTCCTTATCTGGTTGAATTATTTCATTATTGATTGAAACAGAGCCCTTTTTTATATAGAAAATTTGCGGGTCCTCTAATTGATGTATTTTTAGCCCATGTATCGTTGCAGTAGTTAAAAAAGTTTGCACTTTCCCTTCAATTTGTTGCATAAGTAACAACTGTCTTTGATCGTCTAATTCCGATAAAACGTCATCTAGCAGTAAGATAGGATATTCCCCGCGAATTTGATTAAACAACTCAATTTCGGCTAATTTAATACTTAAAACAATCGTTCGTTGTTGTCCTTGAGAACCAAAAAATTGAGCAGGCTGATTATTAATATAAAATATTAAATCATCTCGATGGGGGCCATAAGCTGTCACACCCGTTTCTTTTTCTCTTTTAAGAGATTGCTTGAAGAGGGTTGTCAATTGTTGCGATAAAGTTGAAAGGGAATCATAATCTAATTTTGAACTACTTGCCTGATATTTAAGTGATAATTGATCACGCTCATTTGATAATTGATAATGAATAGGAAAGGCTAATTTTTCTAATTGTTGAATAAATTGCGCACGATATTGAATAACTTTTGTTGCTTTTTCAATTAATTGCGTTGTGAGGACATCAAAAAATAGTTCATCGAATTGTTTAGAATAACCAAATTGTTTTAAATACTGATTACGTTGTTTTAAGATTCGATTATACTGCTGTAGTTCATTTAAATAGACCGGTTGTGATTGTCCAATTTCGACATCTAAGAAACGTCTACGAAGTGAAGGAGAACCTTTTATTAATTGCATATCTTCTGGAGCAAATAAAATTACATTCAATTGACCAACAAATTGACTTAATCTCGCTTGCTCAATGTGGTTAATTTTAGCAATTTTTCCTTTTTTATTTAAAATAATTTCTAATGGAAATTCATAAGATTTATTTTCTACAATGGCTTTAACAATGGCATGTTCTTCATCCCAAAAAACCATTTCTTGGTCACGATTAGTACGATGGCTTTTTGCTAAAGACAATAAAAAAATTGCCTCAAGGAGGTTGGTTTTACCTTGGGCATTCTCTCCTGTTAAGATAATTAATCCATCATTAAATTCTAGTTTTGCATGGCGATAGTTACGATAATTAATTAATTCAATTTCTTTAATTTTCATATTTTTGTATTGGAGATGAAATCGTTACTTCAAGATTTTCATTTAAAAATGAAATCACATCTCCATTATATAATTTTTTACCTCTTCGATTTTCAGGTTCGCCATTTAAGGTTACCGGAAATTCACTTAGATACCATTTAGCCATACCACCGCTTGAAATAATGGATTCAAACTTTAATAATTGACCTAAAGTTATAAATTCCTCTTCAATTTTAATTATCTTTTTCTCCATGAACTCACCTATTCATTCTATTATTTCTTGTCAATCTTATAATTAGCTATATCTTAAATTATACATCTTTTATCGTAAAATCACAAATAATTCTAAAAAAAAAGGCCCTAATACAAAAGGAAGTAAATTTAGTATGTTTTGTTTATTTAACCTTATTATTAAAAATAAGTATCTTTTTTTTAATAATAAAGCATCGAAGAATAATTTTCCCTAAAAGAAAACGTTTTATTTCGAAAAAGTAAAAATTCCTCGCATTCTCCAATTAAAAAGTTTATGATATAATAATAACAATTCATTATTAAAGGAGAAGATTGTGAAATATAAAATTTTTACTTTGTTTTTACTTTTGTCAAGTGTCTTATGCGTTTCGAATATTCAAGCACAATCTGAGACTACTTATCATTTACCAGATGTTGAGGATATTCGCCCAAGTGACGATTCGATAACCATTGATCAATTGATTAAAGAATTGCCAGAATCAGCGAGTATAGACGATCCTTTATTATTTTTAGTCAACCGCGATAATTTATTAGAATATGATCCTTACATTCCATTTGTTTATTCTGAAAATGGCCAACCCTATCACGAAGCAATGGCTACCCCTTTAGCTGAAATGCGTGCAGCTGCTGCTGAGGTAGGTTATTATTATAATTTCATTTCAGGATATCGCAGTATTGCTGAACAAGCTTTTAACTATGAAAGTCGATTTAATAGTTATTTATACGAAGGTTATAGTGAAGCCGATGCTCAATACATGACAGATCAGTATGTTGCACCAAGTAATGGCAGTGAACATACTACTGGATTAGCGGTAGATTTATTAGGGGCTGAATTTGGTTATGAATTATATGTGAGTTACCAATATGAACCCTCAGCTCAATGGTTAGCTGAAAATGCTCATCATTATGGTTTTATATTAAGATATTTAGAAGGTAAAACGGACATTACTAAAATAAATTTTGAACCTTGGCATTTTAGATATGTCGGCGTTGAACACGCTGAATTTATCCATAAACATGGTTTGGTTTTAGAAGAATATATTGCCTTGATTCAAGAACGTGATAGTCGTCAAGAGCTAGATTAAAATTAAATATAATAAAATTAACGGTATTAAGAGAATGAAGATAATCTTCAATAAAGCTACTCTTAATACCGTTTTTTATTTGTAAAATAACAGAGCATAAGCATAAATTGTACATTTAAAAAAGGGAGTGGGCATAAACTTGATAAATTTAATTAAGATTATTGTTAGTTAATTAAAAGCGCAGTGGTTGAGTGGCCTCAATCTGCGTCTTAAGGACTTGTTTGAGACCAACTCAACTGTGCGGGGAAAGACTTGTTTAAGACCTACTCAACTGTGCGGGGGTGGACAAACGAAGCGAAAATTATTCAAATTTCTACTTCTGGTCTACTTCCATTCTCATTAATTATTATTTTAATGTGTACGAATCGGAGTTAATAATTGTAATAGACGATTATTTTCAATTTCACTTGGTGTGTCTAACTGTAATAATAAGGGTCTTACAGCTGATTGCATCTGAAGAGAAATATCAGAACCATCAAATGATTTTAATGCATCTTTCATATAGTCTGGGTTAAAGGATATCTTAATATCTTTTCCTTCGATTTTTTTAGTTTCAATCACTTCCGCAACTTTTCCTAATTCGTTGCCACGAACAGATAATACCACTTCTCTATTTTCAATCGTCATTTGTACGACATTACTGCTTCCTTCACGTGACATTAATGAAGCGCGATCAATCGCATTTAAAAACTCAGTTGAATTCACTACAATTTCACTTTGATATTCTGTTGGTATTAAACGCTCGGCATCAGGATACATTCCTTCTAATAATCTAGAGTAAATAGTAACGTCATTTAGTAAGAAAATAACTTGTTGTTGAGAAATAATCATCGTTAAATCTTGTTCATCTTCTGCAATACGCATTAATTCTAACATTGTTTTTTTAGGTATAGTAATCGATTCGAATTCAGTTTCGCTTACTTCATTAGTAAACGGCATTTCTCGTTTACTTAATCGATGGCTATCGGTTGCGATAGCTGAAACAAATGAACCTTTATTAATGAGATGAAGTCCAGTTAAGATAGGTCTACTCTCTTGATTTGAAGCAGAAAAGATTGTTTGATTAATTAATTGTTTAAAAATAGTAGAAGGTAAATTAATACCGTTTGTAGTTTCTACTGTTGGTAATTTAGGATAAGCGTCACCTGCAACGCCAATCACATTAAATGTTGCTTGACCAGATGTTATGGTAGCTGTATATTGATCGTTTACTTCAATTGTTAATTTATTAGTCGGTAATTTGCGGATAATTTCATTAAATAAGCGTGCAGGTAATACCACACTACCTGTTTTTTCAATTTCTAATTCATTTAAATCATCGTTTACTGAAATAATACTTTCAATAGAAATTTCAGAATCACTACCAATTAATATTAATTGATTATTGGTTAATTCTAATTTAACTCCAGTTAAAATAGGAATCGTGGATTTACCTGGTATAGCTCGAGTTACATTTGATAATTGATTTAAAAAGATAGATCGTTTAATAGAAAATTTCATTTGGAACTCCTTTAATAATATATAGTTTATTATATATATAATAGTATTAGTAATAAGTGCTGTTGATTATGTTGATAAATCATGGTAGAGCTTATTATAAACGCATTCTACCTGTCTAAAACTATGTGGATTGTCTCTTGATATCTTTAAAAGTTATCCACAGGTTAATTTTTTAGCCTTTGTTTTAATTCTTTTACTTCTTGTCTTACTTGTGGATCTGATTCAATTAATTCGGCTATTTTTTCGTATCCATGCATCACAGTAGTGTGATTTTTATTTCCAAAATCTTCTCCGATTTTTGGATAAGATAAATCAGTTAGTTCACGTGATAAATACATCGCAACTTGACGTGGAAACACAATATTTTTCACCCGTTTTGAACCTTTGATATCATCAGCTGTAATGGAATAAAACTTAGCGACAGTTGTAATAATATCATTGATATTCGTTTCCTTTTCAGTAGTAGAACCAATTAAGGCATTTAGGGCTTTTGCTGCTAAATTAGTGGTAATTTCTTCCCCACTTATAGCTGCATAGGCAATAACTCTTAATAAAGCTCCCTCTAACTCACGAATATTTGAATCCACATTATTAGCAATATAAGTTAAGGCTTCTGAGTTAATATCTAAATTATCATTTAAAGCTTTTTTTCTTAAAATCGCAATTCGAGTTTCTAAATCAGGAGGGGTAATATCGGTAGATAAGCCCCACTTAAATCGAGAAATTAAGCGTTCTTCTAAGCTATCAATATTGTTAGGGAGACGATCACATGTTAAAACGATTTGTTTTCCAGCATTGAACAAATCATTAAAAGTGTGGAAAAATTCTTCTTGTGTTTTATCCTTTTTGGATAAGAACTGAATATCATCCATTAAAAGTACGTCAATATCATCACGATACATTTTTTTAAATTGTTCGGTCTTATTATGGGTAATACTATTAATGAAATCATTGGTAAAGGTCTCAGTCGTTGCATATTTGATCCGTGCATTAGGATTTTTTCGTTTAATTTCGTTACCAATTGCGTGCATCAAATGCGTTTTACCTAAACCAACACCGCCATAAATAAGAAATGGATTATAAGTTTTCCCAGGACTATCACATACGGCTAAAGCTGCACCGTTTGCCATTTTATTATCTTCACCAACAACAAATGTATCAAAGGTATAATTTGGATTTAAACCAGAAGCATAGTTATTCCCTTTAACAGGGTTCATACTAGGGGGTTCGACTGGAAAATCAATATTCGCGACCTCACCTACCACGATGAAAATAGGCGAAATTTCTCTACCATAATATTCCAAACTATATTGAAGGATATAGCCAGCTAAATGTTTTTCCCATCGCGTTTTGATTAAATTATTGGGAACTGTTAGAGAAATAGTGTCTTCTGTAATTCTAGATGGTTTAACTGGTTTAACCCAATTAGAAAAAGAAGAATCTGATAAAATTTCTTGTAAATATTTCGTGACACCTTGCCAAAATTCTTCTTTATCAATCATTTCTTCACCTCACTTAATAATTTACTTTGTAAGTAAAATTATAACATAAATTGTGGATAACTATGATAATAGAATCATCCACATTTAAACAAAAGAGTTATCAACATGTTAATAAAAAATGTGGATAACTGTTTATAAGCCAATAATTTCCACAAGGTTCTGTGGATAATATGAAACTAACGAGCTTATTATAACACATATTGTTAGAGTTATGCACAGAAATTGTGGATAAATAATTTAAAAATATTCGACCTGTTTATATGTGCATAATTGTGTAAAAAGATGTGCAAATCCCGCAATAAAAAAGGAGTTGTGCACAAAGCAATGATGATCTGTTGATAACTTTATTGAAATATTAAAAAAATGTGGCAAATTTCAAGTTTAAATTAGCCAGCGTA
>NZ_KV805710.1:0-277 GCF_001811625.1 Globicatella sp. HMSC072A10
CAACCGTTTGATAGCGTATATTTCAAGCTATTCTGTATATGATGGCGATAATGATATAAAGTGTTAAATGCCGTTCTTATTTTTCTAGGGAGGCGATATTTCTTGCTTTCCTCCAATACATGGATGAATTGATCATAGGAATGTTCTTTAATGGCATCCATTACTTCATGAATCAAACGGTAACTAAGACTAAGAGTAGCATCTTTTGATAATAAATAATCGACAATGCCCCTTTCATGAATCAATTGCTTAAATAATGAATATTTCTTATACTCTT
>NZ_KV805711.1:0-14409 GCF_001811625.1 Globicatella sp. HMSC072A10
TTATTCAATTTTCTACTTCTGGTCCACTCCCATAACTTGGCGTTTCAATCAATACCAACTCCTAAATGAAAACAGAAGCAGATTATTTTGCTTCTGTTTTTTTGACTAAGAATCGAGAGGATACCATATATCAGCTAATTCGTGATGGTGGCAGCTCGCCCTGAGAAGTTAACGAGCGTTTATTTTATTTAATAGTGGTTGTGGATGTTATGGTTGTTTCTATTACTGACGTTCTATTGAAAAAAAGCTACGGACAGGCTACTCGTAGAAGAAGTAGGTATATTTATCTCAAATGAACAACTGAAAAAAATCAGCCGTGTCTGGAATCATGTATGAGAAAATTTGTGGTGAGAGCCCAAATAAGAAGTGGATTAATACTGGGAAATTGCTTCCGTAATCAACTATTATCAATCATTTCAACTAAGTGATTACTAAAACTTAAAGATTTGTTAAAGTTTTTAGCTGAAAATAAAAAAAGGTGCTTGACACTGTCTAAAATGAGTGTTAATATAATTGTATTAAAATGATTTTAATCTTAAAAACATGAAAAAACGAGTAAACTTGTGGAGTATTTCAGAGAGTAAGCGGTGGGTGTGAGCTTATATCGAAGTAAGTTGAAAATCCTTTTTCTTATGCAACTCAGAAATTGAGTAAGAGTTGACGCAGTGGTAGGCGTTATCATTACCCAACATTGATAGATGTTCGAGCGCTTATTTAGTTAAGAAAAAAAGGTGGTACCGCGATAATTTCGTCCTTTGTCATTCGTGACAAAGGATTTTTTTATTTTTTAAGAAGAAAAATTAGGAGGAAATAGAATGAAAAAGTTAACCCGTAGTCAGTTTTTACAAGTTAGCATTATGCTATTTGGATTGTTTTTTGGTGCAGGAAATTTAATTTTCCCACCCCTCTTGGGAAATCAAGCAGGATCGACGACACTAATCGCATTATTAAGTTTCGCCATTACAGCCGTGATATTTCCGGTAGTAGGAGCTATTGTTGTTGGTAAGACCGACGGGTTATCGAATTTAGCCAATCGTGTAGGTCCTTGGTTTTCATTAGTTTTTACCACCGCTATTTACGTATCGATTGGACCAGGGCTTGGAATTCCTAGAGCGGGGAGTGTACCTTTTGAAATGGCGATTGCTCCTTATTTACCTAGTGATTTTAATCCGCTAGTCGCCCGTTTGTTGTATACGGCAGTCTTCTTTGGTGTCGCGATGTGGATTTGTTTAAAACCAACTAAATTAGTTGAAAGAGTAGGAAAGTATTTAACACCTACTTTACTAAGTTTAATCTTACTCATGTTTTTACGAGTAATTTTTTTACCTAAGGAAGTGGCTGCTCCTGTTGGTAATTATCAACAAGCAGCGGTCGTTCAAGGATTTTTAGAAGGCTATAACACCATGGATGCTGTTGCGGCATTAAACTTTGGTTTCGTGGTGAGTTTAGCTATTAAAAACTTTGGTATTACAGATAGAAGCGAAGTCACACGATATACTTTAAAAGCTGGTATTATCGCGGGGTGTGTATTATTTTTAGTTTATGCGATGTTAAGTACAATTGGAATGGTAACTTCTACACAATTTGCCGGTGCTGAAAATGGCGCATTTATCTTATCTGAATCGACAAGATTAGTATTTGGTGAGTTTGGAGCAGTATTATTAGCCTTTATCTTTACTTTAGCTTGCTTAACAACCTGTGTTGGTTTAATTACAAGTGGTAGTGAATATTTCCATACTCTGTTCGGTAAGAAATTATCTTATCATGCTTGGGTCGTGGTTTGGACAGTTTTCTCGTTTGTCATGGCGAACTTTGGATTAAATAACTTATTAGCCTACTCAGTGCCAGTATTAACAGTCATCTATCCAGTTGCTCTGGTATTGATTGTATTAGGGGCTACCCATGATTGGGTGCATTACTCACGTTTAACCTATGTTGTAGCAGCATTTTTATCTGTTGGTTTACCACTGGTTGATTTATTATTTGTTTCATTTGGTTTGAAGTTGCCTTACTTGGCCGATTTATCAGCGTCATTCCCAATGGCAGAATATGGACTTTCTTGGTTAGTGCCAACAGTTGTAGCGGTTGTTGTGTTAACGCTTCTTGAAAAATTATTCGCAGCTGCTAGTGCGCGTGTAAGTTTTGGCTTAACAGAAAAATAACAATACTATTTATCATCTAGTCTCATGTATTTGAGGCTAGATTTTTTTATAAAATGGCAATTGAATACGAAAAATAACTGGATTGAAAATTGCACTTGAGTGCGAAAAAATAGTTTGTACGTAAATTGTTCTTAATCTCGCAAAAAGGAAATGTTTCAGGTTTACTGTTATTTGACGCGATGAGATTGGTAGAGTGTTTTTGTCAAATAACAATGAACGGTTCATTTATATATGAAAAAGTGATGCTTTTTCTTAAAGTACTTGTGATATTGAAAATCGCTTGCTGTTTTCAGAAAATCCTTTAAACGTCAATCTTCATCGATGCTGGTTTACGTGAAAGGTTTAGTTGAAAACAAAATGTAGCTATGTTATACTTTGTTTGAGGTAGGTGAGGCTACTGATAGGATATGGGTTACCGCCGCAAAAAAATGGAGACATTATTCGCTGGTTAGCAGTTGTAATCGCTAAGGTTTCGACTAGTGTAATTTCACCGCCTATCAAAGCTAAAGCTTGAACTAGGTTTTTTTATTGTTTAAGTATTTTTTGGGTCTGCCTGTTTAGAGGTAGACTATTTTTTTCGCCAAAATTTATAATAAAGGAGTGGTTTATATGAAGAGTGATGATTATCCCCAGGGACAAAGGTACAGTATCATATCAATAGCTTCACCTAAACCTCGAATTTATGATGAATTGAGGTATTGGTATGAGAGGAATTTTAGAACTTAACAAAAAAGAATTATTTGATTTAACAGAAAAATTAAATAGAATGCATGAAGTAGATTTGGCTCATTATATGGAAGAGCTGGATACGGAAGAAATTTTATTTATTAGTCGTCTTATTAAAAAAGAACAATTATCAGAAGCTTTCGCTGAGTTGGGAACTGATTATAAACAAGCAATGATTGAGCATTTAAGTGATTCTGAGCTTGAAACAGTTATTCAACATTTGGATTCGTTTGAATTAGCTGAAACTATGCGTGAAGTACCTGCTAATATCGTTAAACGATTAATCCGCCATATAGATGCTAATAGACGCCCTTTAATTAACCAAGTATTAGGTTATCCAGAAGAAAGTATTGGCTCTATTATGGGAGTAGAGTTAGTCAAATGTTATGAAAATGATACACTAGAGACAATTATTGAAAAAGTGAAGAACGCTCAATTTGATGCGGAGTATTTACAAGTTATTTGGGTGGTTAATCATAGTCAACAATTACAGGGGTTCATTAATGTCGCTGATCTCTTAAGATATCAAAATCAACCCTTGTCAGAATTAATCAAACATGATGTCATATCTATTAACACATTAGCTGACCAAGAAGAAGCGGCTAAATTAATGAATAAATATCACTTGTCTGTGTTGCCAGTTATTGATGAAGAAGGTTGCTTAGTAGGAGTTATTTCAACTGAGACCGTATTAGATGTCATTGAAGAAGAGTACTCTGAAGATATCGCTCAAATGCAAGGGATGGCTAATATCGATGAGGGATATTTAGAAGAGTCTGCCTATTCACATTTTTTAAAACGAATTAAATGGCTACTGATATTAATGATTACCGCGACGATGACGGGTTACATTATTCAAAGATATGATGATATTATTTCAACCAGTGTCGTGCTAGCAGCTTATATTCCAATGTTAATGGACAGTGGTGGTAATGCTGGTGGTCAAGCCACAACTGTTATTATTCGTTCCCTTACTTTAGGTGAATTGGATAGTGGAGATATTATAAAAATTATTTGGAAAGAGTTACGAATTGCCTTAATGGTCGGGTTAACCTTAGCCATTATCAACGTTATTCGCATTGGAATGATGGATCATGTTAGTTTAATGGTCAATTTAACCGTATCACTTAGCTTAATGTGTACTATCGTGATGGCTAAACTAGTTGGTGCTGTATTACCATTTATTGGAATATTCTTTAAACAAGATCCAGTCGTAATGGCTGGGCCATTGATTACAACGGTTGTCGATACTTTTGCTTTAATTATTTATTTTGAAATTGCCAGTCTTTTATTAGGTATTTAACGTCTGTCGGATTCCTTTAGGAGTCCGATTTTTTTTGTGTTTAAAAGGGGCCATTAAGCATTGATTAGAAGTGAATGGGTGCACGGTAAATTTATTTATAATACAGGATGGCAACTTAGCTAACTACGAATTAAATAGAAATGAGTGCTATGTGAAATTGGATGATGAAGAGGATGGTTAAATTTTAACGATTTTATTAGCAAATTTAAGAGGCATTAAATAAATTATCGTTTAGACTATCTTATATAAGTAATCAATGGGGCATGTTTCAACATTAAACGAAATCTTATTTAGCACCACGAGTCATTCAACTATAATTGGACAAGGAATTCCAACAAATAGAGATAGTGAACACATGTTAAAGATCATACGCCAAAAATTGGTAAAACTGAAGGAGTTGTACTTGCAGTGACGATTCGCGAGCGTATATAATGAACGGTGAACAGGCATAAAGGGGTGTGAAAATGGAAAAGAAAAAAGTAGCATTTATATGTGTCCATAATTCATGTAGGAGTCAAATTGCTGAAGCTTTAGGAAAACATTTTGCAAGTGAAGTTTTTGAAAGTTATTCAGCTGGAACTGAAACCAAACCGCAAATTAATCAAGATGCTGTCAGAATTATGAAAGAATTATACGGCATTGATATGGAAGCCACTCAGCATTCTAAATTAGTCGATGAAATACCAATGCCGGATTTAGCTTATTCGATGGGCTGTGAAGTGGGCTGTCCATTCATCGGCAAAAAATACGATGGTGATTGGGATTTAGAAGACCCAACGGGACATGGTGATGCCTTCTTCAAAGAAACCATTGCAAAGATTGAACAAAAAGTTTTAGCTTTAAAAGAAGAATTGAGTCAATAGAAATAATATAAAGACATAGGTCCTTTTTCTAATTTTAGGAAAAAGGATTTTTATTATGTAAAATTTATTTTATTGCTTGTTTAATTTGTTAATTTGAAAACAGATTGTATAGATTATGGTAGTCACTAAGGTCGGTAAATAAAATAAAATTTGACAACGGTTTCTTTTTAGTGTATGCTAAGTCTGAAAAAGTTGGTAAAGCGCTTTATCAAACGTTTATCAAGATAGATTAATAACAAAACAAGGGTGGGACAAAATGAAAATAACCGTTATTGGAAGTATTTCAACAGATATCGTAGTGGAAGCAACCGTAGCTCCAGCAGTTGGTGAAACGATACAAGGGGATCAGTTATCTTTTTCATTTGGAGGAAAGGGTGCTAATCAAGCAGTTGCAGTAGCGCGTTTAGGTGTCGAAACCGAAATGATTGGTTCAGTAGGGAATGATGTTTTTGGCAATCAGTTAATTGAAAATTTAGAAAAGAATTTAATAAAAACTGAAGCTGTAAAACAAGTAGAACAAAGTTCAGGGACGGCCATTATTCAGTTAATTCAAGGTGATAATTCAATTATTTATATTCCTGGAGCTAATAATGAATTAACCATTAATGATATCGAAAATGCAAAAAATACTTTGCAAGAAAGTCAGTTAGTCATCATTCAAAATGAAGTGAAAGCGGAAGTGGTGCAAAAGACAATCGATTTGTGTCACGAACTAAAGACGCCATTATTGTATAATCCTGCTCCAGCGCGGCCACTTTCAGACGATTATATTAAAAAGGTAACTTATTTAACACCGAATGAAACGGAGTTTAAAGTACTTTTCCCAAATCAAAATATGGAAGATGTTTTAGCCAAGTATCCTAATAAATTAGTGGTGACATTAGGAGATGAAGGAGCAGCCTATCATAATGGCTCAGAGGTGAAATTAGTTCCATCATTTAAAGTAGATGAAGTCATTGATACGACTGGAGCTGGAGATTGTTTTAATGGTGCGTTTGCTGTTGCTACAGTAAGAGGTTTGGCAATCGATCAAGCAATCAAATTTGCAAATTTAGCCTCATCGATTGCGATTCAGAGATTTGGAGCACAGTCAGGTAATCCTACTCTAAAAGAAATAAAGGAGCATCCGTTTTATGAAAAAGCATGGAATTTTGAATAGTGAGATTAGCAAAGTATTAGCAGATTTAGGACATACCGATCAAATTACGATAGGGGATTGTGGTTTACCAGTTCCGAGTAATGTAAAGAAAATTGATGTATCGCTTAGCCAAGGATTTCCTAAATTTATTGAAGTTTTAAAAGTAGTGTTAGAGGATATGAAGATTGAAAAAGTCATCTTAGCAGAAGAAATCAAAAAAGAAAATGCAAATCAATTGGAAGCAATAAAGTTGCTTTTAGAAGATGATGTTGAAATAGAGTTTGTTTCTCATGAAGATTTTAAACAACAAACTCAAGAATCAAAAGCAGTCATTCGAACAGGTGAAATTACACCATATTCGAATATTATCTTACAATCGAACGTTACATTTTAAATGACTATCACCGAAAGGAGTGCTGTTGTGTGCATGTTTTAATGAAAAATATTGAAAAATCATTTGGGGATAACAAAGTATTACACGATGCTAAAATTGAAATATTACCTGGTGAGGTTCATGCTTTAATGGGCGAAAATGGTGCCGGAAAGTCGACCTTGATGAATATATTGACAGGTGTTCATACAAGAGATGCAGGTGAAATATTATTCGATGGACAACCTAAAGATTTTTCGGGGCCAAAGGAAGCTGAAGAGTTTGGTATTGCATTCATTCATCAAGAATTGAATGTATTAGTTGATATGACAGTTGAAGAAAATATGTATCTCAATAAGGAGATAAAAAATAAGTTTGGCATGTTAGACAAGAAAGCGATGCGAAACAAATGCCAAGAGTTGTTAACATCATTAGAGACTGGAATAAAGCCTACGCAAGAAATGTCAGAATTATCTATCGGGCAACAACAAATGGTAGAGATAAGTAAAGCCTTAATGTCCAATGTAGAAGTCATTATTATGGATGAACCAACAGCAGCGTTGACAGATTCTGAAACGAAAAAATTGTTCGAAGTCATTGAACAGTTAACAGCTAACAATGTAGCGATTGTCTATATCTCACATCGAATGGAAGAAATATTCCAAATTTCAGACCGTATTACCGTAATGCGTGATGGACATTATATTGGGACGAAACAGACTAATGAAACGAATGAAAATGAATTAGTTAAAATGATGATTGGTCGCGAGTTAACCAATCGTTACCCAACTCGTGAAACAAAAATTGGAGAAGTCGTTTTTGAAGTAAAAGACTTAACGCTGGAAGACGAAAGTGTCAATAATGTTTCATTTGATGTCAAAGCGGGTGAAATTTTAGGCTTTAGCGGTTTAATGGGATCCGGTCGTTCAGAAGTGATGCATGGGATATTTGGAAGCAAAGCTTTAAAATCCGGTGAAATTTTTATCAATGGACGCCAAGAAAAAATTGATAATCCATTAAAAGCCATTGATTTAGGACTCGGATTTGTGACAGAGGACCGAAAGAGTGAAGGACTATTACTTGAAAAAAGTATCAGGGAAAATTTAACCGTTACTAATTTCAAGGAATTAGCACCTAAAGGTTTTATAAATGAAAGCGCTGAAAAGGAGATGGCAAATTCGGCGGTTCAAATGTTTAAGATTAAAACTTTCAATACCGAAACAGAAACAGGTAACTTGAGCGGGGGTAATCAACAAAAAGTCGTGATGGCCAAATGGGTGTTGACTAATCCTAAAATTTTAATATTAGATGAACCAACGCGTGGCGTTGATGTGGGGGCAAAAGAGGAAATTTATCAAATTATGAATGATTTAACCAAACAGGGAATCGCTATTATTATGGTTTCATCAGACTTACCTGAAGTTATTGGAATGAGTGATCGAGTTGCAATAATGCGCGAAGGTGAATTAAAAGCAATCATTGATAAAGAACAAATTTCAGAAGAGAATATTATGACTATAGCAACAGGAGGAACTATATAATGGCTGAAACAGCAAAGAAACAAGTAAAATTACATGAATTGGGTGCAATCATTGCCTTAATTGTTTTAGTTGTAGGGATTTCAATTATTAGTCCAGAATTTAGAACATTTGGTAATATTTTAAATCTCTTAAGACAAGCCTCTATTAATGCTTTAATTGCATTTGGGATGACAGCTGTTATTTTAACGGGTGGTATCGATCTTGGAGTAGGTCCAATCTTAGCATTAACCGGAACCGTAACAGCAGGAATGATTGTCAATCTTGGTATCCCTGTCCCTATAGCATTAATGATTGCGATTGTTTTAGGGATTGTCTTAGGATTAGTTGGAGGTATTTTAGTAGGTAAAACAAAATTACAGCCTTTCATTGCTACTTTAATTACTCAGACAGTTTATAGAGGATTAACCTTAATTTATACAGATGGACGACCGATTTCTGGTATTACGAAACCGGAATATGTCGGTGCTCCAATGATTGAATTTATAGGACGCGGTAAATTATTTGGAATTCCAGCGCCTATTATTATCATGTTGATTGCCTTTATTGCGATGTATATCTTGTTAAATAAAACAGCACTTGGACGTAAAATTTATGCTGTCGGATCAAATGAAAAAACATCGATGTTAGCGGGAATTGATATTGCTCGCGTTAAAATTTTTGTTTATTCTTTATCAGGTTTAATGGCAACACTTGCGGGATTAATTTTAATTTCTAGATTGAATTCTGCTCAACCTACTTTGGGAGTAGGATATGAATTAGATGCGATTGCTGCAACAGCTATTGGTGGAACGAGTATGGAAGGAGGACGTGGTAAAATAACAGGAACTTTTATTGGTGTGTTAATTATTGCAGTGTTAAGTAATGGTATGAACATTTTAGGTATTAATTCTTATTTACAAGATATTGTTAAAGGTTTAGTAATACTATTTGCCGTTTTATCAGATAGAAAAAAATAAGATTTGGAGGAAATTAAAATGAAATTAATTAAAAAAATCGCAACGGGATTATTAGCAGCTGGAATGTTATTAAATGGATTTGGAATGACGGCGACAGATGTATCAGCAGAAGAAGTAGAAGGAAAAATAGGTTTTTCGATTTCAACATTAAATAATCCATTCTTTGTTTCAATCGCGGATGGAGCTGAAGAGAAAGCGAAAGAATTAGGTGTGGATATTTCAATCGTTGACGCTGGAAATGATCCAGCTAAGCAGTCAACTGATATTGAAGATTTAATTTCATCAGGAATTAAAGTGTTAATTGTAAACCCAGAAGATTCAGCATCAGTAGGACCATCTGTTCAAATGGCAATTGATGCAGGGATTAAAGTTATTTCAGTGGATAGAATTGTTGAAGGTGCAGATGTAGATGCTTATATTGGAACGGATAACGTAAAAGCAGCGGAATCAGTTGGGGAGTACATGTTAGAAAAATTATCAGAGGAAGATGAAGTAGCAGTCTTAGAAGGGGTACCGGGCGCTTCTTCAGCAATTGACCGTAAAGAAGGATTAATGAATGCTTTAGATGGAAAAGTAAAAGTTGTTTCTTCACAAACAGCCAATTATGACCGTACGGAAGGAATGACTGTAACAGAAAATATTTTACAAGCAAATCCTAATCTAAAAGTAATTTTTGCATCGAATGATGAAATGGCACTAGGTGCAATTGAAGCGGTAAATGCTTTTGGTAAAGTACCGGGAGAAGATATTTTAGTGACAGGTTTTGATGCAACAGATGATGCTAAACAAGCAGTTAAAGATGGAACAATGGCCGTGACTGTAGAGCAAAAACCATTCGATATGGGGAAATTAGCAGTCGAAACAGCTGTTAAAATGCTTAAAGGAGAAACAGTAGAGAAAGAAATTCCAACAGATGTGACATTATTAGATAAAGAAACTGTTGAAGATTCTGAGTAACCTATTTGATTTATTAAATTATTGTAGATAGATGGGGGTAGGCCGATGAGTTCTAAAGAAATAGCGGCAGAAATTATTTCTGCTGTTGGTAAAACTAATATTAAAGAAGTGACACATTGTGCCACGCGCATACGGTTTAATGTTGAGAACAAAAAAATCATAGCCAAATCCAATATAGAAGCATTGGATGTTGTGAAAGGAACTTTAATATTAAATAATCAGTTTCAAGTATTTATTGAATTATCAGAAATACAATCAATCTATGATGCGATACTTGAAATTGTACAATAAGCTTAATATTAAATCATAAATTACAGTGAGTAAGGAGACTGGGCAGAAAAATTGTTCCAGTCTCTTATCATTATTGAAAGGTTAAGCGGTCTTAAACGATGTCTATTCAGATTGTTTGAATCTAATAAAACTTTACGAGATTAGACAATTTGTAATTTTTTTCATTTAATATTATGATAAACAATAATTAAAAATAAAAGAGCATTTCAACTAAGAAATGAGTTGGGGGTGGATAAGTTGAAAGTAACATTGAAAGAAGTGGCAGAAAAGGCCGGAGTTTCTCCAACAACGGTTTCACTAGTTTTGAATAATCGTCCTAATAGGGTATCAAAAGCCAATAAGGAAAAAATATTTCGTATAGCGGAAGAGTTAAAATACGTTCCTAATCAAGTAGCAAGAAGTTTAGCTACAAATCGTACAAATTTAATCGGTTTAATAATACCTAATATTGAAAATCCATTTTTCGCAGGCATTGCAATGGAAATTGAGCAACAATTGACAAGGCGTAATTATGTGACAGTCATTATGAATTCAAATGATAACAATGAAACACAACAACATATTATTTCAAAATTAAACGGTATGAATATCGATGGCCTTATTATTGTTCATGCAAATGGGTTCTTTTACGAAAATTCTTTAATTCAGATTCAACAGGTAAGCTATGATGTGCCGACGATTCATTTAGATCGTTATTTAGAAAAGGTGGCAACACCACAAGTCTATTATGATAATGAACAAGGAAGTTATTTATCTACTCAATATTTAATTAATTTAGGTCATCGAAGGATTGGTAATTTAGGTGCCAATATGACTTTAGTTAACAGTTTACATCGTTCAAACGGCTATTTAAGAGCATTGAGAGAGTACGATATTTCGCCCGAAGAAGAATGGTATGTAGAGACCAAAATTACCTTTGAAGATGGTTATCGAAACGCAGATAAAATATTAGAACAAAAAGAGCTAACAGCAGTTGTTTGTGCTAATGATTTAGTCGCATTAGGTTTTATGAGACGTGCACAAGAATTAGAGATTCGAGTGCCTGAGGATATTTCAGTAGTTGGCTATGATAATATTGAATATAATAAGTTCTCAACAAAACCATTAACTTCTGTTGAACAAAATCCTAATCAGTTAGCATTAGTTGCGATCGATAAGTTATTGAAAGTAATTGAGGGGCAAGACCCCAATAAAGAATTTAACAATGATGTTGTTCTAAAACCTAAATTAATCATAGGTGAAACAACCAGAGCGATTTAGCAGTCTTGAGGAAACGAGGCCGATCATCAATTTATTCGGGAATAGTAGGTTAAGATACCTTATAGGCTTCAGATGACCGTATTGTTTTATAACGTGTTATCATTATGGTATATTAAGATTGTAGTACGATATAAGACAACATAAGGAGGACGAAATGAAAAAATTTTTAGTGTTTTTAGCCGATGGTTTTGAAGAAATTGAAGCATTGACTCCCGTTGACTATTTTAGAAGAGCTGGCATTGAAGTAGATACCGTCTCTATTACAGATGACCTAAAGGTAACAGGTTCTCATAAGATTCCTGTTTTAGCCGATAAATTGTTAAGTGATATTAATCCCGATGATTATTTAGGTTTATATTTACCAGGAGGATTACCAGGTGCGACTAATTTACGAGATAATGAAGCGGTCATTAAACTAGTGCAACAATTTAATAAAGAAGAAAAATTGGTTACGGCAATTTGTGCAGCCCCAATTGTTTTAGAAAAAGCCGGAGTTATTGAAGGTAAAAATGTGACCAGTTTCCCTAGTTTTAAAGAGGAATTGGCGACAGCTAAAGAATATATTGAGGATCATATTGTCGTGGAAGATGGCAATATTATTACCGGTCGTGGTGCAGCTATCGCTATCTATCAATCCTTTAAAATTGTGGAAACCTTACTAGGCCGTGAGGCAGTAGAAAAATTAAAAGAAGGGATTCAACAACACAAAGTGGAAGAGTTTTACGGGTTTAAAGCTTAACTGCTAGTAAAATAGATAAACATCGTTTTAACAATTGAGTCATTATAAAAGCCTTAAAGATAGGTTGGCTAATCCATCACTTATCTTTAAGGCGTTTTTATTTTCTAATTATCAATCTTTTACGATTATCGATTACATTATCAAATAGAGTAGCAATCGCACCACTCCGGCCATTACCATTACATGGATTGGATTCGCTTTGTACTTGCGTAAGAGTGCCAGTGCTGCGATAAATAGAAATAAGCCTATCCAATCGAGATTGAAGCTATCTTTTGGTAATCTTTGTTGACCAAAGATGGCCATATTAAATAAGGATAAGCCAGCTGAAGCAATCATCGCAATGACAGCAGGGCGTAAACCTGCAAGAGCCCCATTAACTAAAGAAAACCCACGATAGCGATAATATAAAAAGGCTAGACTCATCACGATGATATTAGACGGTAAGACGCAGCCAAAGGTGGCCACAAGTGCACCTGGGATTCCTGCAACTTGAATACCGACAAAGGTGGCAGAATTAATCGCAATCGGTCCAGGTGTCATTTCAGTAATCGTCATAATATCAGCAAATTGCGTCATCGTTAGCCATTGATGCAGTTCAACGGTCTGGTCTTGGATGAGTGGCATCGCAGCATAGCCTCCGCCGATACTAAATAAGCCAATTTGAAAAAATGACCAAAATAGTTCTAAAAAAATCATTAAATTTCACCATCCTGTCTACGCATACGGTACCAACTGTCAATTGCTCCAATTAAGGCACAAATGACAATGATTAACAGAATATTAAGGCGTAAATACCTTGAAGCGATAAAGGTTAATACCATGACAATCAGAGGTAACAAGCGTTTTTCTTTCAACAATTGTTGCCCCATGCGCCAAACTACGTCAATAATGACGGCGGCTACTCCTGCCAGCATCCCTCTCATAATAATTCCTACATAAAGATTATCATGAAAAGCTTGGTAAAACATGGAAATAATCGAAATAATGATTAAAGGGGGTAGGACGGTTCCAATCACGGACACCAAGGCTCCTAAAATCCCGCCGACACGATAACCCACTAAGATAGCTGCATTAACTGCAATAGCCCCCGGAGAAGATTGTGCAATCACCGTTAAGTCGACCATCTCCTCTTCTTCAATCCAATGCAATTCTTCAACGAATCGTTTTCGCATTAAAGGGATAATGACAAAACCTCCGCCAAAGGTAAAGGCCGATAATTTAAAGGTAGAGGTAAATAAGTGAAAATAGTCTCGTTTAGTAAAAGGTTTCAAGTTAATTCCTCATTTCTTATGCAAATGATGTTCACTCTTCTAAAATATCATAAATGGAGCTAATTATTAAGGGAAAACCTATTTATAGTCCTAAAAAATAGGAACCACAAGATAAACTGTTGCGTTCATTTTTTATGAGCGTGTACAATAGGGAGAAAAGCTTATATGCCAATAGATATTTCTTTTACCCGATTATTCTGGTTATTAGGAGTGCAGTAGTAGATTGTGAGCCCTTTTTCAATTAGTACCCGGGGTCTATCGGGCTTAATTAGTCCGACCCCGAATTTAAACTAATAATTAGCTACTTTCGTATCTAATTCTAAAAAGTACATACCGCCCGATTTAATATCGTAGCCTTTACCACTTATTGAATAAGCAGTTAAAAGTTTAAAGTTAATTTGTTTGTTCAAAACAACTTTAATTTGTTTCGAAGTCCCAAATTCACTAAACGTGTAAGTCCAACCGTCACTCACTTCCGAACGCATGTCGTTACCTTTCTCATCTTTAACTTTATTACCATCCTGATCTTTTAATTTTGGGTAATGAATTTTAGGCTCCACACCTAAATACACACCAACCAAATTTTCAAAATTAGCTAAATTTGATTGAGCCGAGTTCTCTTTCAACTCCGTTTGAAGTTGTCGCAACTTTTCAATTTGATTAAAATTTTCCATGAAAAAAAGTCCTTTCTTTATTTTTTTTAGCCTATATTTCGCCAAAAAAACTAAAGAAAAGACTTTCCCAAAACGACGACTTCCCGCTCCAACTGCCGATCTTAGTGTAAAATAACTGTTGGTCGGATAAAAGCAAAAAAGATAATCCTCTGCTATAC
>NZ_KV805712.1:0-2423 GCF_001811625.1 Globicatella sp. HMSC072A10
TGTATATGTCAAATGAAAAAGGGACCACTTTGCTGACGAAAAAGGGACCACCTTGCAGTGGTAATAGGAGCTAATCTTCTCCTTTCTCTAGTCCCTTTTTCCATAGGCTTGTTTGCTTCATTCTGTAACTTTCTCCTCGCATATCTACCACATGGGCTTTGTAAGCGAGACGATCGACAAGCGCTCCTGTTAAAGTAGGATCTTTAAAGCATTCTTGCCAACGATCAAATGTTAAATTAGTGGTAATAATCACCGATCCCTTTCCTATCTGATTCGATAATAAATTAAAGATAAGTTCAGCCCCCGATTCATCGAAGGATAAATAGCCAAGTTCGTCGATAATCAATAAATCTACCTTCTTTAAGCGCTGCTTAAAACGATAAAATTGACTCTGAGTGACGGCCTCTTTCATCTGGATGACTAGATTAGGGGCGTTGACAAATAAGACATTATAACCCTTTAAACAAGCTTCCATCCCTAATCCAATACTGTAATGGGTCTTACCCGTTCCTGGATTTCCTATAAAAATGGCATTCTCCTTTTCTTCAATAAATTGTAACGTCTTTAAGTTCCGTAGTTCCTTTCTAACAGGCTCCTGAAAGACTGTGTCATCAAAGTCCACCAAATACTTCTTCTGATTAAATTTAGCCGCTTTGATTCGCCTTTGATGACTACGGTCCCGTCGATGCATCACTTCTTCATTCAGCCATTCTTCGATGGCCTCTTCAATGTTCAATCCTCTGGCTTGATACTCTTTTATTAATTGCTGGTGATTCTCTTTAAGAAAGGCCAATTTTAGCTCATTAGCTGCTTCAACAATCTTCATCATATAACTTCCTCCAAACCGAAAAGGTCATTGAATTGATGAAGAGTCTGCTGAGTCTGCTGGATGATGGCATCTTGACTCGACTCCATTGAGGGCTCTTCTAGTGAAGAAAGAAGGCTGGCTTCAATGGTTTGAATGCGAACCTCAGGATTTAAAACTTGATATTTTTCAAGTAGTTCTAGGAAATCTCTTGGTTTATCGCTATAATATTTCTCATAGAGGATTTTCAAATCAGGGTTATACTTCAATGCATGTGAATGCTTTAATGCCCCCGGCTTCTTTTTCAAAGTTTTGATATAGTGGAAGATATCGAGACAGAAGCCTTGAGAACCCTCTATTTTTTGATGCCTAGCGACCTCTTGATCATTAGAATAGATAACTAAGCGGTCATGATAGGCTTTCACTTGGACAGTTTTTCCAACTAGGTAATCGGGTACTGAATACTGATTGCGTTCATAATGAATAGCGGAATAACGATTTACCTTTAGTTCATGGAAATCTGCTAATTCAAAAGGTGGGCGATAAGATAAGAGCTGTTCCTTTTCGGCTTCTATTTGGCTACTTTCATTTAGTTTTACCAGTTGGGATTGGAGATGGTCACAAGCTGTTTCTAAACTATCGAACTGATAGACTTTGGTGAAACAAGCTTGACGCACCTTTTTAACCCTGCCTTCTACTGTTCCTTTCTCATTACCGCTGAAACAATTGGTGACGTTGATATCAAACCCATAATAAGTAGCTAATTGAATCAGACGAGCATTCAACTCCTTTTCACTTTTGCCAATAAATCTTGAAACAACGTTACGCATATTATCATAGACAACTTCTAAATAAACACCTCCTACCTGTTCAAAGAAGCGAACATGTGCGTCTTGAAAAACATCTTGTTTCTGATGGGTATATAAATAAGCCCAATAATAATCGGAAGCTGGGCTGGCAAAGACCGCTAGGTAAAGTGTTGTCACCTTTCCATTGATATCCAGCTTAACTTCTCCAAAGTCAAATTCAACTCGGGATCCTAATTCATACTCTTGGCGTATAAAAGCCTCCTTAGCCTTTTTATTCAATTGTCCCCAATAGTGAGCGACCGTTCGATACTTAATATCATAGCCTTCCTCATTGAGTATTTCAGCGACAGCTACGGCAGTTAGAGCTTGTTTATGTGAACCTAATCTTTTTGTTTTCTCTTTTTCTTCTTCAAGCAACTCCTTCATTCTTGCCTCTACTTCTGGAGTAAAGGCTGTTTTCTTTCGGTTAGAGCTATCATACTTTCTCTTTAACACTAATTCCTCTGTGGCACGTTCAAGGGCTTGGTCGTCTTCAGCTTCGCCCAGTTTAACTAGCGTCTCGTCATAAGCATCACAAATTTTTCTGACTGTTTTTCTATCTACCTCCAGTTTGCGACTAATTCCTCTTTTAGTTTCTCCTCGACGATAACAACTGATAATTTCAAATTCAAGAGTCATACTTAACACTCCAAGCAACCTCCACTATAAAAATTCTATCTAAATATTATAGCGGATAATTGACTGCAGGTGGTCCCTTTTTCGGCTGCAATTCTTTCGATTTTTGGCCCCTTTTTAGAATACAATAAACA
>NZ_KV805713.1:0-473 GCF_001811625.1 Globicatella sp. HMSC072A10
GATACAATAAAGTTTGGACACAACATTGTAAAGGGAGCTCTCTATGAAATCAATTATAACAGAAGAAATGCGATATAGAAAGAATGCAGTGAAATATGCGATGAAATGTGGAAATTATGCGCAAGCAGCGCGTCGCTATCATACGTCACGACAACAAATTTCCCGCTGGGTTTCACGCTATGATGGAAGTTGGGATAGTCTTCGTCCAAAAAGCAGACGTCCGTTTAATCACCCGAATCAACATACAAGAGAAGAACTAAAACTGATCCAAGAAAAACACCAACGATACGGGCATGAAGGATTAGCACAGGTATATGTAGAATGTGTTAAACAAGGCTATCAACGCCATTACGCAACGATGTGTAAGATTATTCGGAAACAAGGTTGGAACCGCCGAACTGAAGCAACCGTGAAAAGCTACCCAAAATCAAAATGGAAACCAACAGAAGTGAGATATCTGGGAGAAAAAGTAC
>NZ_KV805714.1:0-564 GCF_001811625.1 Globicatella sp. HMSC072A10
GTATCACTACCCGCAGGATTTTAAGTCCTGTGCGTCTGCCAGTTCCGCCACCCCGGCATTTGCCTAAGTTTGCTGGCAAAGCGGAAAACGGGATTCGAACCCGCGACCCCCACCTTGGCAAGGTGGTGTTCTACCACTGAACTATTTCCGCGTTCTGTTATTCACTCATGCCGGCTGCAGGACTTGAACCTGTGACCTACGCGTTACGAGTGCGTTGCTCTACCATCTGAGCTAAGCCGGCCTCTTCCAAAAAGGCCTTAATGCCGGCTAAAGGACTTGAACCCTCGACCCTCTGATTACAAATCAGATGCTCTACCAACTGAGCTAAGCCGGCTAGTTACCTCGACAAACATCTGTTCGTCTTCATGCGGGTGAAGGGACTTGAACCCCCACGCCCGAAGGCGCCAGATCCTAAATCTGGTGCGTCTGCCAATTCCGCCACACCCGCATTCTGATGACCCGTACAGGATTCGAACCTGTGACCCACTGATTAAAAGTCAGTTGCTCTACCGACTGAGCTAACGAGTCATGGTGGAGGTTAACGGGATCGAACCGCTGACCCTC
>NZ_KV805715.1:0-16250 GCF_001811625.1 Globicatella sp. HMSC072A10
TCGTGGACCATTTTTCGGTTGACATTTACATTCATGCCTTACCTCATTTTGACGCCGTTTGAGGCTACTCAACCACTGCGCTTTTATTTAGCGAGCAATATCTTGATTGAACTTATCAAATTTATGCCTTACCTCTTTAAGACGCAGTTTGATGCCACACAACCACTGCGCTTTGTATTAAAACGATATGCCTGAATAGAATTTAAAAAGTTTTTGTCCACTCCTCATCATATTGTCATTCAAACACAAAAACCATGCATCAACTCAATGATGCATGGCATAAATTTTTGTTTTTGCCTGTCTACTTGACAGGGGGGTTCATATTTTGAAATATTCCTTGTTTATTTTTGAGTCTTTTTATTTAGTCGCATTTGCAGTTAAATACCAAGACTTTAAATATGTCGCGGATACTTTGACTGTATGAGCTAAATAGAGTCAGTTAGTTTTGTGTTGGGTATTCCTTCATAAACTTTTCCATCCGGTCCATTGCTTCAGCAATAATGTCGTCGCTTGCAGCATAACTTAAGCGGACATAATTTTCGCCACCCGTTCCAAATGCTGAACCGGGAATTAACGCAACTTGTGCTTTTGTTGCCAATTCTCTACCGAATTCAAAGCTATCTTGAGGATAACCGGCAGGGATTTTAGCGAATAAGTAAAAAGCGCCATTTGGTTTAATAATTTCAAATCCCATTTTGGTCATGCGTTCATAAATATAATCACGTCGTTTAATATAGGCTTCTTTCATGATCAGTGCATCATCTTTACCATTGGTTAGCGCTGCAATCCCTGCATGTTGTGAGATACTCGTTGCGTTGGTGATATAGTTTTGGTGAACTTTATTCATTTGATTAGTAATCATAAGTGGCGCAAAGTTAAATCCAACTCGCCATCCGGTCATTGAATGAGATTTAGATAATGACTGCACGACGATTGTTTGCTCCGGTAAATAAGTTGCGATTGAAACATGTTGATCACCATAAACAAATTCACTATATACTTCATCACTGACGATAAAAATAGGCTTATCGTTTAAAATATTGGCAATTGCTTGCGCTTCTTCATCGTTCCAAGTAATACCCGTAGGATTGGTCGGGTAATTTAAGACGATGGCTTTCACGTCGTCCCCGTGTTCGGCTAATGCTTGTTCCAACATTTCTGGAGAAAGCACAAATTGATTTGGTTCGGTATTAATATGAACCGGAATCCCACCGTATAAGATAATCATCGATTGGTATAAGGTGAAAAAAGGTGAAGGGATTAGTACTTTATCGCCTGGATTAAGAATCGCTTTAAAGGCTATCGACAAACCTTCAGTGGCACCATGAGTAACAATGGTTTCTTCTGGCGTATAATTCAAATGATATTTATCCTTTAACCATTGGCATGCTGCTTGTCTTAATTCTAAAACGCCTGAGGCATGAGTATAGCGAGTCGCATTGTTATCAATCGCTAGTTTACCCGTTTCTTTAATATGGCCTGGTGTCGTAAAATCTGGCTCACCTAAAGTCAATTTTATGATACCGTCAATTTGATTACACAGTTCATCAAACTCACGGATGGCCGATATTCCAATTTTTTCAACGTCTTCATTAAAGCGGTTTTCTAACAAATTCATAATCTTCACTTCTCTCATTAAAATTTAATTTGATATTATTGTAACACATTTATGTTTGATACTAAAGATACTAGAATTATGTGGAAAAAATTCATCTTTATGTTATAATGTACGAGTGAAAGATTGATATATAAAGGAGAAGTTTAAAGATGATTTCTGCAGTAGATTTAAGAGCAGGTATGACATTCGTTCAAGATGGCAAATTAATCCGCGTACTAGAAGCGAGTCACCATAAACCTGGTAAAGGTAACACAGTTATGCGTATGAAATTACGTGACGTACGTTCAGGTGCAACTTATGACACAACCTTCCGTCCGGACGAAAAATTCGAGCGTGCTTACCTTGAAACAAAAGAAGTTCAATACTTATATAGCATGGGTGATGTTGCGACTTTCATGGACTTGGAAACATATGAACAATACGAAATTCAAACATCAACGATTGAAAATGAATTGAAATATTTATTAGAAAATATGGAAGCGAAAATCCAATTTTATGGTTCTGAAGTAATCGGTGTTGAATTACCAACAACAGTCGTATTAACAGTAGCCGAGACACAACCTTCAATTAAAGGTGCCACTGTTACAGGTTCTGGTAAACCAGCAACGATGGAGACAGGTCTAGTGGTTAACGTACCAGACTTTATCGAAGCGGGAGAAGCTTTAGAAATTAATACTTCTGAAGGTACTTATATGCGTCGTGCGCAAAAATAATTAATTAAATAAATCAGGAGGCTGATGTAAAATAGAAAAAGAAATTCTATTTTGCATCGCCTTTTTTATTAGGAGGACTGGAAATGTTAACCATTGGATATATAGGAAATGGCAAAAGCACCAATCGTTATCACTTGCCTTTTGCTAGAAAAGTAGAGGGCATTCGTATTAAGTCAATTTATCATCGTAGTCAACCGAAATGGCAGACCTTTGAAGAGATTCATTATACGACGGATTTAGATGAAATATTACAAGATTCAGAAATTGACTTGATTGTCATCACCACTTATTCAGATTCGCATTATCATTTTGCTAAATTAGTTTTGGAAGCGGGTAAACATGCTTTAGTAGAAAAGCCGTTCACCCATACAGTGAACGAAGCAAGAGAACTTTTTCAATTAGCCAAAGCTAAAGGACTGATGTTGCAAACATTTCAAAATAGACGCTTTGATTCTGACTATTTAACGACCCTTAAAGTGATTGAGAGTGGGAAGTTGGGGGATATTTTAGAGTTAGAAATGCATTTTGATTATTTTAGACCTGAAATTCCGGAAAATATTCATGAATTTAAGGTTGAACAAAGTTATTTATATGGTCATGCTTGTCACACTTTGGATCAGGTGATTGCTTATTTTGGAAAAGCCGATCATATTCATTATGATGTGAGGCAATTACTTGGACCTAATCGGATGAATGATTATTTTGATATTGACCTCTATTACGGTAATACGAAAGTATCGGTCAAATCAAGTTATTTTAGAATCAAAACACGTCCTAGTTTTGTGGTTTACGGTACTAAAGGGATGTTTATTAAAGAGCAAAAAGACCGGCAGGAAGAACATCTGAAACATTTTTATATGCCTGATAATCCAGACTTCGGTTTAGATTTACCGGAGGATTATGGGACGTTGACTTATATAGATTCTAAAGGGAATTACCATGAAGAAAAAGTGGTGTCTGAGGTGGGAGACTATAGTCGTTTCTATCAAAATTTGTATGACACCATCGTTAATGGCGCTCCCAAAACGGTTTCGGATGATGAGACCCTTTATCAATTAGAAATATTAGAAGCAGGTATTGAATCAATGATTCACCAATAATTAAAAACAATAAGTAAACCTGACAATGAGTATCGAAAGTGAAATGGATTCGTACTCATTGCAGGTTTTCTTTTTAAGCTGGTATTCTAATGTTAGTCTTTGTCATTTTCATACAATATTTTGGTCTTAAGTTCTTGCGATTGGCGTGCGAGTTCCTTGCCTATATCAGTATTTTTGACATATTGACGCTCATGGCGTTTTTTAACAATTAATTGTGTTGGAAAAATGTCAAGATATTTTTCAATCGCCTTTTGTTTTGAAGTGAAGGGATGATGCGCAACTAAATACACTTCATTAGAATTATCGACGAGTGTATATCCAGCAATACCTGTTACTTTTTGATAGGCAGTTGATAAGCCACCATCAATGACAAGCATTTTACCATTGGCCTTAATCGGATTTTCACCTTTGATTGTTTTCACTGGGGTATGACCATTTATAATATAGCCTTCGCTCGTTAAACCAAAATCGTTTAATAATTTTAAGCAAAATTGCTCATTTTTGCGCCATTCATAATAAGGGTTTTTAATTTCGCTATGGACGGTTTTATCAGAGATAAAGTAACGTTCAAAGGTGCGCATGATATCTTTACCAAAGAGGGTAGAACTAGGACCACACCATAAGTACCAAAGGGTGTCTGTTGCCCAATCGTCATGAGAATCTAATTGCTTAAAGCTTTCTTCGATTGAGGTTGCATAGAAGTCCATCAATGATTTTCCTTGATAAAGGTGATTATCGATGTTTAATTGGTAATATTGGCCTTCTTCGTTAACAGGAATACATCCATGGAAAAGAAGATTATCATTGTAAGTTAAATACATTTTTCCATTTTCTAATAAAAATTCCATGTGTTCTTTTAATTTTGCTGAATTTTGGAACTGATGTAGTAAATCTAATAAAATAAGTTCTTCACCCAAGGTTAATTCATTTGGTTGTTCCCCATCGATTAAATCAAAGCAAGTATTGTTTAATTGATATTCTTGACCTTCAACGTTGATTATGTGGGTATTGGGATCAATCATCGGCAGTAAATTGCGATGGTTCATCTGAAATTCTGGGCGACGCTCAATTAATTGGCCCTCTAATTTGAATTGCATGATTGTCATGGCTTGATGCATACAATTTATCGCAGTTTCTGTTGCTGCATCGATAGGTGTTTCGAGTTTAGGTTTAAAAGCAGCATTATCTTGATAATAACGAAGGGCGAATTTTTTTAATCGGCTTAAGTCAATGTTATAGCTTTCTTCTAAGAATTGGGTGTGTCCATAGCGGAAAGCAATTCTTAAAACTGTAGCAAGACAAGTCATATTACCAGCATAGGCCCCCATCCAGATGATATCGTGGTTTCCTAAAGTAATATCAACGGATGGTAAGCTCATGAGGACATCCATTACTTTATCAGGATGAGCACCACGGTCATAGATATCGCCTAATACATGGAGATGATCGACTACAAATCGTTGGATTAGGTAACTCAATTCAGTTGCAAATTGCGGAGCTAACTCCAGTTCAATAATGGTTTTAAAAATTGTATGATAATAAGCATTTTTGTTATCGTGTTCATCGTATTGATATAAAAGCTCTTCTAAAATATAAGCATATTCACTCGGTAAAGCCTTTCTTACTTTTGAACGGGTATATTTACTGGAAACAAAACGCGTGAGGTTGACTAAATTTTTTAATAAAGATTGCCATTTATCAAAAGAGCGTTGTTTTCCTAAAATAAAATCTTCAGGATAATAAATAGCGAAGCAAAGCTCATTAATGGCTTGTTCATCTAGTTCATCTTCAAAAAGGGTTTGTACTTTAATGCGAATAATACCTGAGCAATTGCGCCTAATGTGGTCAAAGGCTTCGAATTCACCATGGATATCACTAATAAAATGTTCAGTCGCTTTTGGTAATTCACGGATTGCCTCAAGGTTAATAATCTCAGCTAAATCATTTAAAGTTTTTTTCTTCATCATGATGTAAGGGCCCCCAATCGATTAATATAAATGTATTATATCAGATTAAAATTAAATGAGGAGCCATCAGCAAAATATTTCACAAAAATTGTATTGAGTGTTCCGAAAAGATAAAATAGATAATGAGGTGATCAGTATGTTACAAGAAGCGCAAGCGATTCAACATTATCTGCAGTATTTAGGGCAAAAATATATTGCACCCCATAAAGCTTTAGATGAAGAAGAATTTATGCTGCAGTTTAAAAAAGACGGGGGAAAGGCACGGAACCAATTTAAAAAGATGGTAGAAGCTTTCAATGACCAACAAAATCTTTTAAAAATGCAACGTGTAAGTAATTGGATGAATCAAGCGCAATTTGGCACTCCATTATTTTATTGTTTTTTTAGAGAGGAAAAAGATGAAGTGTCTTATCCTGGAATGGCTGTGCGTTTATATTTAGAAGGACAGCGACTCGGATTAACTTGGGAGGTAAGTGTACTTGAGCGGACCTTAGCTAAAGATAGTTTGGTGAGACAACATCGAGTATTGAGAGTTCCAGCTGATGACGCCATGTATTATTTAGCTTATAGTCAAGGTGAACCATTTATTTATTCAGGTACTGAGGATAATCGCATTTTTTTAAAAAACGCTGTCGATGCGGGTGAAGTGAGAAAAGTTCTTGTTAAAAGTTTAATTGGGTTTTTTGATGAATTTCAAACGCTGGATGATTTAATTGAATCAATGAATCAACATTTTGAACGATTGTTTCCTTATTATTTAGCCACCAAATAAACAAATTAATTTTGACTGAAGAAGATTGAATGCCGATTGATATTAATAAAAAGAGACTGGACGAAATATAATATGAACGGCTCCTTGTTAAGTAAATACTAAAAAGTAATGCTACTTGAAAAGGAACCTATCAAATTATTTCTGTTCAGTCTCTTCTATTTATCTTGTATAAAACAGGTAAATGCCACAAAACGATGCCTGTTTACTTAATTATGGGAGTGGGCAAGAAGTCGAAAATCAGTTGATTTTCGCTTCGTCTGCCCACCCCCGCATAGTTGAGTAGGCCTCAAACAAGTCGAAAGATGCCGCTTGAGGCCACTCAACCACTGCGATTTGAATTAAAATGATATGCTTGAACAGAATTTAAAAAGTTTTTGCCCAAACTCGGAGCAAAAATTAATGGATATAGACCACCTCGTCAGTGTACCCTTAAAATCAAATCAGCTTAAGGATACTCTATACCCAAAAAATCGTCGTTAGCATTGTGAATGTTTAAAAAGCAATGAATTGATTTTGTTTAAAGTGTTTTGCTGATTGAACTTGATTCATGTTGAGCTTCAAACCAACGATTTAGTCTTAAGTTGATCAGTCCGAAAAATTCATTTTGCATACCATCATAATCGAGGCCTATATTGTCCGTCATTACCACTAAGGTATAAAGTGGCTCGCCGTTATCATTAAAATAAATGCCGGTATCATGGAAATACTCATCTAAGTAACCGTATTTCACAGCCATATTATCATTGACATAATATTTTAGTAACCAATGAGGTTGGGCTGTTAACATCGTGTCAACGACATTAGAATAATAATCAGAAGAGGCAATCGCAATTAAGATACCTTCTAAGACATCTGCATTTACATGATTAAATTGATATAATTCAGGATCATAAATATCTGCACCGCTAAGCATTAACATATCGTTTTGATGGTTACCAATATTATTAAAGTAATAATGCGTTAATAAATTCCAAGCGGTATTGTCTGAATTGACTAGCATCTCATAGATTAAATCTTGCAGAGCGTAACTTGGTTGGATAGGACTATTGGTAATATTGCCGCCGCCTTCTTCAAACATTGCCTCAACAAAGGGGATTGGTGTATCGAAAGACAGATACCCTTCATTGATTAATGAAGTATAGAGTGCTGCCGTCGCCACTTTGGTCGTGCTAGCTCCTAGCATGGTAATGTCACTATTTGAACCATAGTGCGTATCATCAATAAAGTCATAGAACGCAATAGAGATTTGGTCACTATTGTATCCAAATTCGCTAATCGTATCGTATAGAATATCGTCTACGGTCTTGTTTTCTATTGAATAATTTTGATCAACATCTTTTAACTGATCATTGGCTTGAACAACCATCAAAGGCATGATACCGAATGACCAAGCAAAGAGACATAAACAGCATGTTGCAAAAAATTTTTTAAGCAATTTCTTCACCTCTAATAAAAATACCCAATCATTATAACATACAAAAAATAGATAGCTACTTTTTAATGTGAAGATTTGGTGAATTTCACAAAGAATGTCATTGAGTGAGATGGTTAGCTAGGCTTTATCTCGTTATGACCATTGCCGTATATGTGAAAAATGAGTCTTAATCACTTAATTACCCTGCCGAATTTGTGATAAGTGAGTCTTAATCACTTAATTATCATTGCAGTATATGTGAAAAATGAGTCTTACACACTTAATTATGATTGTCTTGGTTTGCGATTAATTGATAACCGTTTAAAAAATGATCGGATACTTTTTTGTTGGGGCGTAAATGTTGTTGGGCAAATTGAATAATCCATCCGTGAAAAGCGGCCCATTCAGCAACGGTTAAGTCACCATTGTTTTCAGCAAACTGTTTTACGGCGGGATAAGTTAAAGGGACAGGCGCCTTCAGCAATTGAAAAAGTCGACGCGCATAATTGTCAGCGATAAAGACGGGTTCGTTAAAAACATACATTAATAAAACATCTGCCGTTTCAGGTCCGATACCACGCCTTTTTAATAATTCTTTACGTAGAGAAGGACCATAATGGGCTTTAATCTTACTATATTGGTCTTCAAAGGTTTTGGTCCATTCGAAAAACTCTAAAATATTTCGGGATTTATTTTCATGAAAACCACTTGAATGAATTAGTTTTATTAACTCTTGTTTGGAAAGTTGTCGAATTGTTTCTGGAGAAAAGCTGGCATTTTGCCTGATTTGATTGAGTGAAAGTTCGACATTATGCCAGGTAGTATTCTGGACTAAAAAGGCACCGATGACAATTTCGTGCTTGCTTTCATGTGGCCACCAATCTTCGATGCTCCCTTGATAATGTGTTTTTAATAAGTTAAATAGTTGATTAACAGTAATCAATTGATTGTCCATATAGCTGCTCCTTTACGATGTTTAATATAGGTAAATGAAAGAATCACTCCATGTAACAAGGATTATAGTGAAAATTTTGCGTAAAGTCATCAAAATAGATTATAATGGAAAGGGCAAAGGTGGTCATGAATGTGAGCTATTTTCTTTTAATTTTTTGTATTAGCAGTTTGATTTTTAAGAAGATTCTGGTAAAAATATCTGGGAATTCAATGGCTCCTACTTTTCACTCAGGGGATATTGTTTTATCAAAACCAATCAGAAAAATTCGAAGGTATGATATTGTTATTTTTAAAAGAAAAGAGAAACTGTTCATTAAGCGTGTGATCGGCTTGCCTGATGAAACCCTACGCCTATCACCTAAAGGTGTAGAAATCAATCAAAGAATATTATATGAACCCTATTTAACAGAAGCGAATCGATATTATTTACGTCGTCCAATGGAATGTATCATTCCCAACGATAGTTATTTTGTGTTGGGAGATAATCGGCGCAGTTCTGTCGACAGTCGTACTTTGGGCGTCATTAAAAGAGAAGAAATTATCGTTAAAATATTTTCAAAGTAAAAGAGTGCTATATTTTGGAGGTTACCTTAATGAAACGAATTTTAGTTGTTGATGATGAGAGTTCAATCGTAACATTATTGCAGTATACGTTAGAAAATGCCGGTTATGAAGTAGATGTCGCATTAGATGGTAAGACGGCTTATCAAATGATTAAAACCGTAAATTATGATTTTATTGTATTAGATGTGATGTTACCACAAATGAGTGGGATGGACGTTTGCCGGCGCGCTAGACAAAAAGGCATTCAAACTCCAATATTAATGTTAACAGCTCGTGCAGATGAATATGATAAAATTATTGGTTTAGAGCTAGGAGCTGATGACTATATGACGAAACCCTTTAGTCCAAATGAAGTCTTAGCTCGAATCAAAGCCATTTTAAGAAGATCATCCGTTAGTCATTATCGAGTTGATGATGAAATTGAAGAAGCGGAAGTTGAAGAAGTGCGAATGACACCTGATAATTCAGTACCTATACCTGAAAATAATACTGAAAAAACTTATGGTGAGCTTACTATTTTAACTGATCGATTTGAAGTCTGGGTTCGTGGAGAACAAATCGAAATTACACCAAAAGAATATGAACTATTAGTCTATATGACAGATAGACAAGGTCGAACTTTGAGTCGAGAACAATTATTAACACAAGTTTGGCAATTTGATTACTTAGGAGAGACTAGAATTGTGGATGTTCATATTAGTAATTTAAGAGAAAAAATAGAGCGTAATAATAAAAATCCAGAATACATCATTACCGTCAGAGGGTTCGGCTACCGTTTTGAGGTGCCTGATTATGCAAAATAATCCTAAACTTCTAAGTAACCGCAATATTCTATTCATTATTATTGTCTCCATCTTTACTATTGTGCTAGCTGTATTAGCCCTAGATGCAACCGTTCATCGGATGGTCATGCAAGATAGAATGAATCAAGTAATAGAACCTATCCAATTACAGTTGAAAAAAAACCAGCCTCTTTCTAAATTGAAGTTAGAGGCAATTGAGGAACAGTATGATGTGTCCATTTTATGGTTTCAACGAGAACAATCTTTAACCAATCAATTGCCGGAACTATCTTATGATAGTAGCAATTTAAATGAAAATATTAAAAAATTGATTTCAGAACAAGTCCATGAATTAAACAGTAAACCTAAAATATCGTTGAGATCATCTCATTATTTAGCCATCATTCCTTTAACCGAAGCGAGTATAGCTAACTGGGTAGTAGTGGTGATGCCAGCGATTAGTTTAGTAGACAATAATTTACAGATTTTATCCGTCATATTAGTCGTTATCATTATCTTGTTAGCCATCGTGATTAGCCTTTTTTGGAGGTACTATTTTATTCCGCTTCGTAAGTTAAATGTTGTGTTACATAAGCTTTTGAATAAGGATTATCAGTTGCAATTTCCCTTAATACAAAGCGGGCACAATGGCATAGTGGGAGAAATGACACAATCACTCCAACAATTGAGTTCGAATTTAATTAAACAAGAAAATGCTTTATCCACAACGGTTCATCAGCGAAGTGTTCTAATCAATCATCTCATTTTGGGTATTGTTGTTGTTGATTCAGAAGGAAAAATTGTTTTAACCAATCCAGCGGCTAATGCGATGTTGGATATTGTAGATAGAAATATCGGCGAGCATTATACAAGTGTTATTAAAAGTTATCCTATTTTATCGATGATTGATCGAGTACGCCAAAATCATTTAGCACAACGAGAGGAAGTTGAACTATGGGTGCCGCATACTCAAATTGTTGACGTTAATATTGTTCCTTATGGCCAAGGAAATATCAATGATGAAATTTTAATTTTATTATATGATTTAACGGCTATTAGAAGGTTAGAAGAAGTGCGATCTGAATTTGTCGCCAATGCTTCACATGAACTAAGAACGCCGGTAACAGCGATCAAAGGCTTTGCTGAAACACTACAAAATGGTGCCATGGAGAACCCAGCGATTGCGATGAAGTTTATTAATATTATTGCGGACGAGAGTCATCGTTTGGAGCATATTATTCAAGATATTTTATCGTTATCACGAATTGAAAAGCAACAAGTTGCGATTAATGTTACTAGTTTTGATTTAGTAGCGAAGATTCAAAGCATGTCTCATTTATTTGCTGAGCGTTTGGAACAGAAAAACATGCAATTGGTACTACCGAATACTGGTCCGATAATGATTGAAACAGATGAACAACGAATTGAAAATATCGTAACCAATCTAATTGATAATGCGATTAACTATTCTGAGGATAATAAAAAGATTATGGTACGTACCGAAGAAAGTTCGCGAATGGTTCGTTTATCGATTATTGACCAAGGGGTAGGGATTCCTCCGGAAGAACAAGAGCGAATTTTCGAACGGTTTTATCGTGTAGATAAGGCCAGAAGTCGTCAAACGGGTGGGACAGGATTAGGATTATCAATCGTGCGCCACTTAGTAAAAACAATGAATGGAACCATTTCAGTTGAAAGTAAGGTAGGTCAAGGTTCTACTTTTACCGTCAGACTGCCCAAATATTGGGGGGAAAGAAATTTAGAAGGAAAAAAGTAAAAAAATAATATAAAGATTTTAGAAACGTTTTCTATAAAAGAAAGCCCTATAAAGGAAGAGAGAGATTATATTACGACGAGAAAAATAATCTTTCTCTTATTTATTTACGTTCAATTTACAAAACTAATCTTATTTTAATTTTAAACATTTTTTACTGCGTTCTGGTTTACAATAACCTTACTTAACCTTTCAGAATAAAACCGTTAAAATTGAAGGTAGAGAAATTATGGAGGAAGATTATGATGCGAGATTTTAAAGAGACATTCATGAAATATGTATTTTTATTTTGTGCGACTTTGTCGATTGTATCGATTATTTTGATTTTTTATTTTATTTTTCAAGGAGCAATTCCTTTCTTACTAAAGAATGGTGTTTGGAATTTTTTAAGTGGTAGTGTTTGGAGACCAACTGCATCAACACCAAAATTTGGGATTTTTCCAATGATTGTTGGATCATTTGCGGTTACAATTGGTGCTGTTATTATTGGTGTGCCAATTGGTGTCTTAACAGCGGTTTTTATGGCTTACTTCTGCCCTGAAAAACTCTATCGCTATGCCAAACCTGCTATAAACCTAATGGCGGCCATTCCGTCGATTATTTATGGCTTTTTTGCTTTACAATTACTGGTTCCTTTATCTCGACAATTGTTTGGTGGAACAGGGATGAATATTATCACCGCTTCGATATTATTGGGAATTATGATATTACCTACCATAATTGGACTATCAGAATCTGCAATTAGAGCTGTGCCAAAAGGTTTTTATTCAGCTAGTATGGGGTTAGGGGCTACCCATGAACGCTCAGTGATGAGTGTGGTCGTACCGGCAGCTCGTTCTGGTATTTTATCTTCTGTAATTTTAGGGATTGGACGGGCAATTGGTGAAACAATGGCGGTCATTTTAGTAGCGGGTAATCAACCGGCACTCCCTCGTCGCTTAACTTCTGGTGTCCGAACGTTAACGACCAATATCGTATTAGAAATGGGTTATGCGTCTGGGGATCACCGTGATGCCTTGATCGCTACAGCAGCAGTATTATTTGTATTTATCATTATTATCAATAGTATTTTCATGTTGATTAAGAAGAATAAGGAGGTAGCTTAATGAAATCGCATCACTTTATTAAAGGGTTAGTTTGGGCTGCCGCAATGTTTACTTTAGGGATATTATTGTTTATTATTGGTTTTATTGTTTGGAATGGTTTTTCATCAATGAACCTCAGTTTATTCGAATGGGAATATACCACTAAAAACGTCTCAATGATGCCGGCTATTATTTCAACTTTAGTCGTGGTGGGACTTTCTTTATTAATTGCCGCACCAATCGGTGTTTTTACTGGTTTCTATTTAGTAGAATATGCGGATCGTTCAAGTAAAATTTTACCGATTATTCGTTTAGCCACTGATACTTTAGCAGCAGTTCCGTCGATTGTTTATGGTTTGTTCGGGATGCTATTTTTTGTAAATAGAGTGTTCGGTAGCTTCTCACATTACGCTGGTATTTTAACGATAACAATCATGATTTTACCAATTATTATTTCATCGACAGAGGAAGCTTTATTATCTGTTCATAATAGTTTGCGAATGGGGAGTTTAGCATTGGGTGCTGGTAAGCTTAGAACTATCTTTACCGTAGTATTACCGGTTGCCATGCCAGGGATTTTATCAGGACTCATCTTGGCGACGGGTCGTATAGTTGGGGAGTCGGCTGCTTTGCTTTACACTTTAGGTTCTTCATCTAATATGATCAGAAACCTTAAGTCTCCAGGTCGTACATTAGCAGTACATATGTACGTTTTATCTCAAGAAGGTTTCCATGTGAAAGAAGCGTACTCAACGGCGACGGTTTTAATTATTTTAGTATTAATCATCAACTGGTTATCCACTCGATTAGGTAACAAGTTAGCAACAGGGGGAAGATAAGATGGCAAAGGTAAAATTTGATATACAAAATTTAGATTTCTATTATGGTGATTTTCAAGCACTTTATAATATTAATATGGAGATTGAAGAAAAATTAGTCACAGCATTTATTGGACCTTCAGGTTGTGGTAAATCAACGTTTCTAAAAATCTTAAATCGGATGCAAGACTTGGTTCCTGGAACTAAAGTGGATGGTTTGGTTACTTTAGATGGTCAAGACATCTATAATCGAAACTATAATGTCAATGAGTTACGTAAACGTGTGGGGATGGTTTTCCAACAACCGAACCCATTCCCGAAGAGTATTTATGATAATATTGCTTATGGACCACGCACGCATGGAATCAAAGATAGTGCTCAATTAGATCAAATTGTTGAAGAATCGTTAAAAGGAGCTGCTATTTGGGATACCGTCAAAGATAAATTACATCAAAATGCGACTGCATTGTCTGGTGGGCAACAACAACGTATTTGTATCGCGCGAGCAATTGCGAATAACCCAGAAGTCTTATTAATGGACGAACCCACTTCAGCCTTAGACCCAATTTCGACCAATAAGATTGAAGAATTAGTTCATGAATTAAAAGAAAAATATACGGTTGTGATTGTAACCCATAATATGCAACAAGCGGCCCGTATTTCCGATAAAACAGCTTTCTTTTTAAATGGAGAAGTGATAGAATTTGGAGATACCGAACAAATCTTTGGATTCCCAGTAGATAAACGTACAGATGATTATATCTCTGGTCGTTTCGGCTAATAATTATTCCAAATAGGAGGAATTAAGATGAGAAGTGTATACGAGCAAGAGTTAAAAGATTTATATGTTCAATTAACAAGTTTAGGAAATGCAGCCAATGAATCATTACATAAAGCGGTAACTGCTTATCAAAATGACGATAAAGAATTGGCACATGAATTATTTAGTGATGATTTAAGAATTAATGAGTCTACTGCAGATATTGAAAAAGCTGCTTATCGTATTATTGCCTTACAACAACCAGTAGCAGGAGACTTGCGTTTAATCTTCACTGTTTTACACTGTTCACAAGATATTGAACGTATTGCCGATCATGCGGTATCGATTGCGAAAGCAACGATGCGTTTAGATGAAAACTTTAAAGACGCGCCCCAAATTAATCAAGTATTAATGGAAATGGCCGAAAAAGTTCAAGTGATGTTAACGGATGCGATTACGGCATTTATGGAACAAGATTCACGTGGAGCTAAAGCGATAGCAGAGCGTGATGAAGAAGTAGATGCTTTATTATCAAAGCTCTTCAAGATCGTGATTAAAGATATGGAAGAACAATCGGATGTTATCACATCTGGTGTGAGCTATATCGGTGTTGCGCGTAATTTAGAGCGTATTGGTGACTATGTGACGAATATCTGCGAACGGATTGTTTACTTGAACACAGGTGAGATTGTTGAATTAAATTAAAAACATTTTTTTCTGATGACTTTGCATGATTGAAGTTGTCAGAGTTTTTTATTTTTCTAAGTAACATTTTTATGGATTATTTGTTGAAAATAATGAAAATAGTGCCATAACGGATGTTTGTATGGAGGTGAAAATTCAATGTTTTTACTGGAGTTGGTGAGTGCCGCTGGAAATGTTTACGTTGAATTTACAATTAATTTACAATAAATTGATAATTGAATGTTATATTTAACATGTACCACAAAGGTATTGATGAAAACTTTTATTTAAGAGGAGAATATTATTATTATGAAAAAAGCTTTATCAAAAGTAGCAATTGCATTATTAACTGCATCTGCAGCATTACCTTTAGTATTCGCACAAGAAGGATTAATTAACGTAGTATCTCGTGAAGATGGTTCAGGAACTCGTGGAGCTTTCGTTGAATTAGTAGACGTTGTAGATGAAAACGGCGATGATATGACAGACCTTTCTGCAGTTATCCAAAACAGTACAAATGGTGTTATGCAAACAGTAGCGGGCGACGCTAACTCTATTGGTTATATTTCTTTAGGTTCATTAAATGAAGATGTTAAAGCTTTAACAGTTGACGGTGTAGAAGCTTCAGCTGAAACCATTAAAGCTGGTGATTACAAAATCGCTCGTCCATTTAACGTTGCATGGAAAAAAGATGGACTTTCTGAAATCGCTGAAGACTTTTTAAACTTTATCCATTCTGAAGAAGGACAAAAAATCGTTGAAGAAGAAGGATACATCAAGTCTAAAGATGAAGCTACTGAATACGAAGCTTCAGGATTAAAAGGTGAATTAACCTTAGTTGGTTCTACTTCAGTTTCTCCAGTTATTGAAGTATTAGGAGAAGCTTATAAAGCATTAAACCCAGATGTAACCATTTCTGTTGAATCAGTAGGTTCTTCTGCAGGTATCGAAGCAGCCAATAACGGTACAGCTGATTTAGGTATGGCTTCACGTGAATTAAAAGAAGAAGAGGCTGAAAACTTAGATGTTGACGTAATTGCTTTAGATGGTATCGCAGTTATCGTTAATAAAGATGCTGAAATCGAAGATATTACTTTAGAAAACTTGAAAAAAGTTTATTTAGGTGAAATCACTGATTGGGCAGACGTTAAATAATTAACATAAACACAAAACCTTATTAAGATTGAAACGGTCTAGTTCGCTAGGCTGTTTTTTTAGGATCTATAATTTTTAGTGTTGGTGGCG
>NZ_KV805716.1:0-675 GCF_001811625.1 Globicatella sp. HMSC072A10
ATTGATTTGTCCTCAATGTGTTGTTTCAGAAGATACATCAGCTTGTCATGGTTAATCGTATCAAAGTACTGTTTTAAATCGCAATCCACGACATATCGGTAGCCTTCTTCATAATACTTGGCACATTGTTTTCTTGCTTGATGAGCATTGCGATTTGGTCTAAACCCATAACTGTAAGGGCTAAAGGTCTTGTCGATTGACGGTTCAATAACCTGCTTAATCGCTTGTTGTATCACTCTATCCCTTACAACGGGTATGCCTAGTTTACGGACACCTCCATTCGGTTTGGGTATTTCAACCCGTTTTACTGGCTGAGGACGATAAGTACCTTCGAATAATTTCTTACACAAAGGAACATAATAATTGAAGATATGACTTTCTACTTCTTCAACGGTCATCCCATCCACACCCGGGCTTCCGCCATTTCTTCTGACTCTATCACATGCGCGTCTCAGGTTATTTCTTTCTACCACCCTCGACATTATCGGATAGTGACGCCATTGGTCCAAAGCTTCTCCTAGTGATTGACTCTGCGCATATGCATACTCTTTCGATTCCGTCTTATCCCTTTGCATCTTGCCAAGCTTTTGCTTGTTTTCTGCCTTCTTCATCTTCACTACCTCTCTTTCTTTCCAATGTTCATTATTGTTCAGTCCTTCAGTTGGTAGACAACCT
>NZ_KV805717.1:0-9781 GCF_001811625.1 Globicatella sp. HMSC072A10
ACTGTGCGGGGGTAGTCCGACGAAGCGAAAATATTTGATTTTCTACTTCTGGCCTACTCCCAACGAAAAAGCTTTCTAGCTGAATTCAATTTTATGCGTTGGAATCCAGTTAAAAAGCTTATTTTTTATTCAATTATGACGTTTAACATAGCTTACTTGACATCTATTTCGTTAAAATTATGCGTATGAATTGATTTAAATAGCCCTACTTGGTCACAACTTCCTCGGGCCAAATTTTGACGCTTTTATTTAATAAACATTGCATCCCCAAAACTAAAGAATCGATATTTCTCAGCTACTGCATGTTCGTATGCTTTTAAGATTTTTTCACGATCATAAAAAGCACTCACTAACATCACTAACGTTGATTGTGGTAAGTGGAAATTCGTGATTAAATGGTCCACTACTTTAAATTGATAACCTGGTGAGATAAAAATAGAAGTCCAGCCAGAGCTTGCGACGATTTCGCCATTATGTTCAGAGGCAATTGTTTCTAAAGTTCGCACACTCGTCGTTCCGACTGCGGTAATTTTGCCACCATTCGCTTTTATTTGACGAATTTTGGCCGCTGAATCTTCGCTTAACATATAGTATTCGGCATGCATTTCATGTTCTTCAATTTTATCGGTCGAAACCGGGCGAAACGTTCCTAATCCAACATGAAGCACCAATGGAATAATTTCAATTCCCTTGGCTTTTACTTTCTCAAGTAATTCTGGAGTAAAATGAAGTCCCGCTGTTGGTGCAGCTGCTGAACCATTTTCTTTGGCATAGACGGTTTGATAACGATCAGGGTCATCTAAGCGTTCTTTTATATACGGTGGTAATGGCATTTGACCTAGGGTTTCTAATAATTCTAGAAAAACTCCTTCATAATGAAATTCTATCATGCGACCACCATGGGTTAACTCTTTGGTAACTGTCGCTTTTAATTGTGCATTGTCACCAAAATGAATTTCAGTTCCCACTTTGGCTCTTCTAGCTGGCTTAATTAAACATTCCCAATGATTACCTTCTGTATTATTCAGTAATAATACTTCTAAATGTCCACCAGTATCTGGTTTTACACCAAAAATTCGCGCGGGAATAACGCGTGTTTCATTAACGACTAAAGCATCACCGGGATTTAAATAATCAATAATCTCAGTAAAATGAGTGTCTGTTAGTTCATCATTTTCACGGTCTAATACTAATAACCTCGAAGAACTGCGATCACTCAAGGGTGTTTGGGCGATCAATTCTTCTGGTAATTCATAATCAAAATCTTTTGTAGTTAACATTAATTAATAATCCTCGTTTTCTAGTAAATATGGATAGCCTAAATGAGTATAAGCTAATTCGGTGGCGACACGACCTCTTGGCGTGCGTCTAATAAACCCATTTTGTAATAAGAAAGGTTCATACATATCTTCGACTGTTTCACTGTCTTCACTAATATTGATGGCGAGCGTCCCAATTCCGACAGGGCCACCATTGTATTCTTCGATTAAAGTTCTCAATAATTTCCGGTCAATTGGATCCAAGCCTTTATCATCGATGGCTAAGACTTTTAGCGCTCTTTGAGTTAGCTCTTTGGTAATGCGACCGTCCCCTTCAACTTGAGCAAAATCTCGCACTCGTTTTAAAATACGATTAGCGATACGCGGTGTGCCTCGACTCCTTAAAGCAATTTCCAATGCACCGTCAGTCGCAATTTTGGTATTAAAAACTTCGGCATTACGGTTGACAATCAAATTGAGTTCTTCCGTTTCATAATAACGCATATGAGCAATGATTCCAAAACGATCGCGTAATGGCTGTGTCAACATTCCTGCACGAGTGGTTGCCCCTATGAGAGTAAAAGGTGGTAATTCAAAATGAACCGGATGAGCAGTTGTGCCTTGGCCAATGATGATATCGACATAATAGTCTTCCATTGCTGAATATAGAACTTCTTCAATTAATCTTGGCATCCGATGGATTTCATCAATAAATAGGACATCTCCCGGATTTAATTCATTTAGTAATGCCAATAAATCACCTGGTCGTTCAATAGCGGGTCCACTGGTCGTTTTAATTCCCACATTTAATTCATTAGCAATGACCATTGCCATTGTCGTTTTACCTAGCCCAGGAGGCCCATAAAGGAGGACATGGTCTAAGGCTTCTTGTCGTTGTTTGGCTGCTTGAATATAAATAGCCAATTCTTCTTTTAATTGTGATTGCCCAATATACTCATGTAAATATTGAGGTCGTAAACTAAAATTTTGACTGTCTTCAGCTAATTTTTCGCCAGAGACTAAGCGTTCTTCTTCCATACAGGCGCTCCCTTTCTATTTATTTAATAATAATTTAAATGCTAAACTTAACGCTTCTTGTGTCGTTTGACATTGTGCTTGTGCTAATGGTTTTTCAATACGCTTAATTTCGCGTTGAGAATAACCTAAACCAGCTAATGCCTCGGTTACTTCCGTCATTAATTGCGTGTTGGTACCAGCCACCATCGTATCGGCTGTCGTTGGGGAAGGCTCACTATGATCCAATAAATCACCCAATTTGCCTTTAAGATCTAAAATAATTTGTTGAGCTGTTTTTTTACCTACTCCAGGGAACTTCGTTAAATAATTGCTGTCTCCTGATTCGATGGCTTGCACTAGTCCTTGATGATCGTCTGCTGCTAAAATCGACAAGGCGCTTTTAGGTCCGATGCCAGATACTTTATTTAAAGTTAAGAATAAAGCTTTTTCCTCTTGATCGTTAAAACCATATAAGGTATGGGCATCTTCTCTAACAACTTGTTCAACATATAGTTTAATTTCTTGATCTTGTTTTGAAGCATATTTAAAAGGATTGGGTGCTAAAACACGGTATCCAATTTGATTGACTTCAATCACTAAATAAGTGGGAGCGATGTGTGTCAGCTTCCCAATTAAATATTCATACATTTAACTCTACTCCACATATTGAATATAGTCAGCATAGCCTTGTGCTTCCATTTCTGCTAATGGTACAAAACGTAATGCTGCTGAATTAATACAGTAACGTAAACCACCCAATTCTTGTGGCCCATCTTCAAATACATGACCTAGATGCGAGTCCGCATTCGAGCTTCTAACTTCTGTACGGGTACGTGCTAAAGTATTGTCAACATGCTCTGTTAACATCGCTTCTTGAATTGGACGTGAAAATGATGGCCAACCACACCCCGCATCATACTTATCAGTACTTGAGAATAATGGTTCCCCGCTAACGATATCTACATAAATCCCTTTTTCGTAGAAATCATCATATTCACCTGTAAATGGTCTTTCGGTTGCATTTTCTTGTGTTACTTTATATTGTAACTCGGTTAATTCACTTAATTTTTCTTCATATTCTTTTTTTGCCATTTTATTTCCTCCTTTAAGCACGATGGCCACTCTCATGAGCATCCATAATTCGCTTAAATAATTTTTCTAATGTCGTTTGATTAAATTCAACAAAAACCGGTCTACCATGAGGACAATGATATGGATCTTCTAAGTCTGCCATCTCACGAATTAAAGCTTTCGCTTGAACTTCACTCAAGTAATGATTAGCTTTAATGGCTCCGCGACAACTTTGCATAATAATCGATTTTTCTAATAATTGATTCACAGTTAAATTAGGTTCTTCATCTAATAAAGTGACTAAATCATGAACGGTCTTTTCGACTTGTTCTTCATTTAACCAATTTGGATAACTTTCTAATTGATAAGTATTAGGTCCGAATGAAGATAAGCTTAAGCCTAATGCCTCAAAACGCTCAAGCAAGGATTCCACCACTGCCGCTTCAGCTGGAGAAAAATGAAAAACAAAAGGTAATAATAAATGTTGTTGATCAAATTCTGTCGGTTCGTTTTTCATCAAACGTTCATACCGTATTTTCTCTTGCGCTGCGTGTTGATCAATTAAATAAAACCCTTCTTCGCTTTCAGCAATTAAATAGGTTCCATGAATTTGGCCGACATATCTTAAGTCATAAAAAGGAACCTTTTGGGTATCCCAAGTCGGTGTTAACGCTGATTGATTAGCCTTAAAATCTGGATTATTATTAGCTGATAACGTTGGCTGATGATCGCTAAACTCCTGTGAAGATGGGTCATAATCTTTCAGAGACGAAACGTCACGACGATCTTCTGGATTAGACCTAGATGTTTCCCGTCTTTCAATAGGATGATGATGTTCATTTCGCTCATTTTCGTAGTGTTCTGTTGACTCATCAATTTTACCATATTTTTCTTTATTTTCATCATGATTTGATTGTGATGGTGCTTCCGAAAGATTTGAATCCAATTGAGCCTCTTTTACTGTTGGATGAGCGGTTAAATCAAAAGGCAAATCTTCATACTGAATTTTCTCTTTAGTTCGTGATGTTTTAAACCCTGGAACATCCTCTACTTGTAATTGTGGTACTGGGTTAACCTCTTCAAGCACACCATTGACAGCTTGGGTTAATAAAGCACCTAGTTCGGATTCTTTACTTAAGCGAACCGTTTGCTTGGTAGGATGCACGTTAACGTCGACTAATTGGGGATCTAATTCAATATTGATAATCGCAATGGGGTAACGCCCAATCATTAATTGCCGACCATATGCTTTTAATAACATTTGGGTTAAGGGATAACTTTGAATAACGCGTCCATTGATTAACCAATGAATATAATACTTAGAGGTCCGCGTTAATTGAGGTGGCGATACATAACCACTAATAATAAAGTCTTCATCTTCTGCTGCTACGGGAATCAGTTGACGCGCGATTGAAGGTTGATAGACATTCGCAATCGCCTGTCTTAAATCACCTGTTCCATAAGAGCTAAAAATCTGACTGCCATCATTAATTAAAGTAAAGCGAATCATGGGGTATGCTAAAGCAATTTGTTGCACAAAATTTAAAATATGACGAATTTCAGTTTTTAAACTACTCAAATGTTTTAAACGGGCCGGTGTATTATAAAATAAACTTTCAACGGTCATGACGGTACCCGGACGTGGTGCGGTGACCCCTTCTTCAACGATTTCAGACCCATGAACTTTGATAAAATAACCTTGATTAGCCGGAGTGCCGGTCATTTGATTAACGGTTGATTCAATGGTCATTTTACTGACTGACGCAATACTAGCAAGCGCCTCTCCACGAAAACCTAAAGACTGTATTTGGAATAAATCGTGGACATCATAGATTTTACTAGTAGCATGCGGTAAGACCGACATGAGTAAGTCTGATTGTTCCATTCCAATTCCATCATCACTAATTCTAATAAGTTGAATACCCGCTTCTTTTAATTCAATCAATATTTTAGTACTTTTCGCATCAATGGCATTTTCGACTAATTCTTTTACGACGGATGCTGGTCTTTCGACAACTTCACCCGCAGCGATTTGGTTAGCTAGTTGTTCGGGCATTTGTCGTATGATTCCCATCGCTTATCCCTCCTAACAAATGTAATTCTATAACTATTTTATTTTATTTTGTAATTGCATTAAAGTCGTTAAGGCTTCAATAGGTGTCATTTGATTAAGATCAAGTTGTTTTAATTCATCAATAACCGCGGTATTTTCTGAATTATTTGAAGGTGTATTTGCATCAAAAATCCGTTCATCAAATAAAGGGATGGCATCAGCATTGGTTCTGGTCGGTGCTTGTTGTTCTAATTGGGTTAAAACTTCCCGACTCTGTAATATTAAGGAATCAGGTAAACCCGCTAACTGGGCAACGTGAATACCATAACTTTTATCGGCAGGTCCATCTAAAATTTTATGAAGGAACACGACTTTGCCATCTTGCTCAATCGCACCCACATGGATGTTTTTTAAAACAGATAACCTTTCTACTAATGTGGTTAACTCATGATAATGCGTTGAGAAAATGGTTGCTGCTTGCACTTCATTGGCAATATAATCAATAATCGCTTCAGCAAGCGCCATACCATCATAAGTAGCCGTTCCACGTCCTAATTCATCAAATAATAACAAACTATTAGCGGTTGCACCCCGAATCGCCGTATTGGTTTCCATCATTTCTACCATAAAGGTACTTTGACCGGTAGAAATATCATCAGAACTACCAATTCGCGTAAAGATTTTATCGACCATTGGTAGTGTTGCTGCTTTTGCAGGAACAAAACAACCAATTTGGTTCAATATCACACAATAAGCTACTTGTCGCATATAAGTTGATTTACCAGACATATTCGGACCGGTTAACAATAACATTTTTTGATCATTCGTAATCAATAGATCATTCGGAATAAATTTCGATTGGCCAATTAAATGCTCTACTACGGGATGACGACTATCCGTTAATTTAAAATACCCCTCTTCTTGACTAATGGCTGCTCGCACATAATTTTCTTCTTCGCTAAGTGCAGCAAAGTTCGCCAATACATCTAAAGCCGCGATTTGATGCGCTAATGCTTGTAAGCCGGGAATATAAGGTAAAACATCTTTTCGCAATTGAGTAAACAGTTGATATTCTAAGTTAACCGATTTTTCTTGAGCTGTTAAAATGGTCGTTTCCAATTCTTTCAGTTCTTCGGTGATGAACCGTTCATTATTCGCTAAAGTTTGTTTACGCTCATAACGCTCATCATTTAATTGAGCTGCTTGAAGACGGCTAATTTCAATATAATAGCCAAAGACTTTATTAAATCCCACTTTTAACGTTTTGAGCCCTGTTTTTTCACGTTCACGCTGTTGTAATTCCGCTAACCACTGATGACCATTCGTTAAAGCATCTCTAAAGCGATCTAAATCTTGACTCACTTGGTCACGAATCAGCTCACCTTCGGTAACCGAAATCGGGGGTTCTTCCACTAATTGAGAATCAATTAAAGTATACAATTCATCAAATGAAGGTAATAAATCAAAGACTGGTACGGTTAAAGATTGTTGAATGACCGATAGCACTTGATTAATGGGGCCAATTTGACTTAAAGAGTAACGTAATTGATCCAAATCACGGGCATTGGCGTGTCCCATACTAATTTTCGTCACTAAACGTTCTAAGTCATAAACATTCGCCAAGTAATCGACTAATTCTAAGCGTTCAAAATAAGCATTTTTTAATATTTCAACTTTCTGATGACGAACTTCAAGGTCTGACTGACTGAGTAAAGGTTTATCTAACCAACGTTGTAAAAGTCTTCCGCCCATCGCTGTTTTGGTTTTATCTAATAACCATAATAAACTCCCTTTTTTACGTTGGGTACGCAATGATCTGGTTAACTCTAATTGCGATTTTGTATAATGATTCATTTGTAAAAAATCACTAATTTCATATCGCTCAACGGGTTGAACAAAGTCATTCAGTTGTTTTTGAACACTCATTAAATATTGGAATAAAAAGGTTAATACTTTCTCTTCAGCTGGAGTCGTATCTTTTAAGGTCCAAGGTTTAACGGCTAAAGCTTCAGTAGGATTAAATTCGGTGAAATAACTGGTAACTTGTTGTTTTAATTGAGTTTTAAAATAGTCATCTAATGATTGACTTAAAACAATCTCACTCGCTTCAATAGCTCTTAATTCGTTAATAAATAAATCTTGATTAGCCGTCGTCGTAAGTCGAATTTCACCTGTTGAGACATCTACATAAGCGATATAATATTGGCCTGCTTCGTAAACAAATGAAGCTAAATAATTATTTTCTTTTCCAACTAAAGCTTCATCTTCAAGAATGGTTCCGGGTGTCACCACACGAATCACATCGCGTTTGACCATCCCTTTTGTTAATTTAGGATCTTCAAGTTGTTCACAAATCGCAACTTTGTGACCTTCTTCGACTAATTTTCGAATATAATCTTTTGCAGAATGATGTGGAACCCCACACATAGGAATTGGATTATCTGCATTTTTATTACGTGAAGTTAAGGTAATTTCTAATATATTTGAAGCTTCAATGGCATCTTCATTAAATAGTTCGTAGAAATCGCCTAATCTAAAAAATAAGAACGCATCAGGATATTGAGCTTTTAAATCATTGTACTGTTGCATCATTGGGGTTTGGGCTGATTGTTTTGCCATACGATTTCTCCTTTCTATCTAGTTATACATGACGATACTTACGTGTTTTAAATCGTTTTTGGTTTGTCATATAAATCGGTTCAATACTTAAGGCCGAACCTGTTTGGTTATCCAACTCAATTACACAGCCACTTAATAACAATTCATTTGTCTCTGATTGTTCTAAACGCATCGGTAAATGAGTCGAAAACTTTTGAACGACTTGTTGGTGATTAAAGCCGATCACACTATCTAATGTCCCGGTCATACCAACATCAGTTTGATAAGCTGTCCCTTTAGGTAAAATACGCGCATCATTAGTTTGTACATGAGTATGGGTACCAACGATAGCTGAAACTTTTCCATCGAGTAAATAGCCTAAAGCTTGTTTCTCACTGGTAGCCTCTGCATGAAAATCAATAAAAATAAAGGGGGTTTCTTTGCGCACTTCCTCGATTATTTCAGGTAGATAAGTAAATGGTTCAATACAAGCATTCATAAAAACACTTCCCAAAACATTAATGACCGCTAATTTTTGTTGATTCACTTTAAGATAAGTAATGCCTTGTCCTGGAGTGCCTTTTGGTAAATTAACAGGTCGAACTAAACATTGGGCTTTTTCAATAAATTGGTAAATTTCATAATTATCCCAAGCATGATTACCTAAAGTCACGATATTAGCGCCCATCGTTAATAACCATTTGTATAATTTTTCTGAAATTCCTCTTCCGTCTGATATATTTTCGCCATTAACAATTGTCACTTGTGGACGATGCGTTTGTTTTAACTCCGGCAAAAACTCCTTTAAAGCTGCTTGCCCTTTTTTACCTACAACATCACCTATGAACAGTATTTTCATTATGTTCCTCTTTCTAATTTTTTCATTCTCTCTATTTTATCAATCTTTGAGAGAAAAATAAAGAAAGGGAGTAGAATAGGAAATAGAAAATTAAATGATTTTCACTTCGTTTACCTTTCCCCCGTCCATTTGGGGATTGGCAAGAAGTAAAAAATTGAATAGTTTTCGCTTCGTCTTTCCACCCCTGCACAGTTGGGAATTGGCCAGAAGTAAAAAATTGAATAGTTTTCGCTTCGTCTGCCTAACCACACAAATTTATGCTCAATTTTTTAGTTTTTACTTTTAATGAAATCATGCTAAGGCTAGGATTATTATTTAATCTTGAACGGGTTTCGTTTTTCGATAGCGATTCAAAACTGCTGTTGGTAAATGACATAAATAACGATCTTCTGGATAAATATCTAAATGATTTTGATGAATCAAAGCGCTGGCAATATAATTTGTCAAAGGCTTCACTTCGACTTTGATTTTATCCGCATCATCACGTGCCTCAATATATTGTCGCGCTATTGTTAAAGCCTCTTCTTTTTTACTGTAGATGCCAGTGCGGTATTTTTCTCCCTTATCAAATCCTTGCTGATTTAAACTATAAGGATCGATGATTTCAAATAAATAATCTAACAATTGAATTAAGGTTATTTTTTCTGGGTCATAATCAATCTTCACACATTCAGCATAACCATCATAAGGTCCCTCTAGAGAATTCTTGGTCCCATTGGCTCTACCAGCTTCCACTTTATGAATTCCTATTATTTCTTTAAAAAAGTATTGCACACCCCATAAACAGCCTCCGGCTAAGTATATTGTCTCGATAGTGGTCACTCCTCTTAATACAGTGTTGTTACTTCTAGTATCTCATTGAACAAATTTTTTCTCAACTTTCAAAGTATAATAGGATAGTGTCAAATTATTGTTGGTTTTCCT
>NZ_KV805718.1:0-6137 GCF_001811625.1 Globicatella sp. HMSC072A10
TTCGTTCGAGCGTTCCTTCCTGACAAGCGGTCCTCCAGGAATGGATTCGGAGTGGGCAAGGAGTAGAAAATCAGTTGATTTTCGCTTCGCCTGTTTACCCCCGGACAGTTGAGTAGGTATCAAATAAGTCATTAAGACGCAAATTGGGGCCACTCAACCACTGCACTTTTAATTATAACCGATGACTGTATAGAATTTAAAAAGATATTGCCCAGCCTAAAACACTATTACGTTTAATCGCGTCACTATAGCTAATCTTAACCGCTAAATACGTTTTGCCTGTATCTTGATTCCCTACTAATACCACGTTCTTTGCTTCGTTATAAAGGATGACTCAATAATCGATCTTATTTGCTCCTCTTCAATACTCGGCTGAAACGTGAAGTCATAATTGTCTATGGTCTTTAAGTAAGGGAAAGCAGCGACTTTAACATTATACAAACGGTTATTTTCTATCAGAAGTGGCTCAATTTTAAATTGCGAAATGGCTCACTTTTAAGTTAACATATACACCCGTCTTCATTATACAAAAATAAGAGACACCGAACTATGCTATACCGCTAAAACATGGTTCTATGTCTTTAGTGTTGCGTTTTTACGTTATCCGATTATATATATAATCGTCTTGAGAGTAACTCAAATAGGGTTTAGGGTTTGTCTCTAATCTGAAAGCCCCTTGAGTAGCTTAAAAAATCACTGACAGTGAACCGACCCCAAAAGTTAGATTTTTGGTCCAACTTTTTGGTGGCACTACACTCTTGTCTTATTGATAGTTTAATGATAGAATTATGATAATTAAAAAAGGAGGTCTTCTTATGAATATTCGTCCTGTTTCAGATCTAAGAAATAAATTTCCTGAAGTCGAAGAAGAAGTTATTGAATCTGGACGTCCTGTCTTTTTAACTAAAAATGGCTACGGCACGATGGTATTAATGAGCATCGATCAATACGAATCTATGACCCAAGATATTGAAAGCAAACTTGATGAAGCAGATCACTTAGCAGCTTCCACAGAGATAAGGTATAGCCTCGATGAGGTGATTGAACGAGTCAAGGAGCGCATTAATCAGCATGGCTAACTATCAAATTCGTATTCTTCCAAGCTTTGAGGAAGATTTAAATCAAATTGTCGATTATATTGCTTTAACGCTGTCCAATCCATCGGCAGCAATGAAATTTGTAGAAAATGTTCATAAAGCAATTGAGGAGCGATCTAACTATCCTCTTAGCTTCCAACCTTTCTTAAGTCAAAAAAAGAGAAAACATCCGTATTACATCATCCGAGTTGGAAACTACTCTATTTTCTATGTGGTGATTGATTCCGTCATGGAAATCCGCCGTATACTTTACAGCAAACGACACCTAGATTCTCATATATAAAAGATAAAGCTCCTATCGCCATGATAAGAGCTTTTTTCATTAGCTTGTGACCTCAATGTTTGATAAGGCTCGTTTATAAATCTTGAAACAGTTCTGCATTCTTCTCAACAATTCTGCATTATAAAAGTCAACTTAAAAATCCCGATTTATCTCACTTAAGATTCCACACTTTTTCGTGGGGATAGTTTGTCTTTAATTCGATAAGAAGGCCCTATTATATTAATGAAATAAGAATGATGTAAAATACGATCGATAATCGCCTTTGTTAACATCTCGTCTTGTCCCATAATGGTATGGCTAATTATCGAAAGTTAAGTTACTCGGGAAGATCGTGGAGCGCTTTGTATATCGCATATCGATCAATTGAAAGAATAACTTGGCTTCAAGAGAACTTATTTCATTAAATCCTACTTCATCAATCACAAGTAACTTATATTTGAAGAATAATTTTATTATTCGTTCGAGCGTTCCTTCCTGACAAGCGGTCCTCAAGGAATGGATTGGGAGTGCGCAAGAAGTAGAAAATCAGTTGATTTTCGATTCGTCTGTTTACCACCGAACAGTTGGGAGTAGACCAGAAGTACAAAATTGAATAATTTTCCTTCGTCGGCCTACCCCCGCACAGTTGAGTAGGTCTCAAACAAGTCTTTAAGACGCAGGTTGAGACCACTCAACCACTGCGATTGAGGCCACTCAACCCTGCACTTTAAATTAATATGAAAGTTACTCCGAACTACTCTAGTGTAATACGCTAATCGATATTTTTATGAATACTGATTGTATAATATTGTTTAGGATCTTGTTTTGAATTTCCACGCCAATAAGATGAAGATCCACTTGATTCTTTCGCAATGCGTTCAACATTATAGAATTCAGCAATCACTTTATCAATATACTCGTTTGAATAAATGTCAGCATAAGTAACCATCCAAGCTTTGGAACATAAATTAGAAAAGGAATTAGCATCTTATTCTATTGCAAATCTTACTTTAATCATAATTGTCCTTCTTTATTTTTTATCAGTAAATGACTTATTGCCATTATCTTCAACTGGGACTCCCCCTTTAACAAAAAGCTTCATCATTTTCCCTTGTCATCAACACTACACACCCCACATGTGTCGTTACTAAGAATTTGATTGATTTTGGAATGTTGGTTTAAAAGTATTAATAGCAAAGAAAAATTATCGCAATAAAGGATATGACGAAAATTCTTCTCCATAAATTATTTCTCTTAATTTTGTAGAATTGATAATATCAGTCATTTTATTATATATTTCTTCAGTTTTATAATATGCTTCAATAGCATCCTCTTCAGAATATACTTCACCTCTATGAACTATATTGTTTCGTTTTTGATATATTTTGTCAATATACTCAAATAGAACGTTTTCTTTATCCATATCCATTTTATTTCTAAATTCAAACTTATATCCAACCGCTTCAATATACTTTGCTAGGTGGTCGTTCATCCAATTTTTATATCCCGCATTAAAAATATTCTCAATCTCTGATTCTTTCTTATTTCCTTTATTTAATAGAATTTGACGTAATACTACAGAAAAAAATATCTCGATTGATGTTTGTACGCTAATAATAGTATTATTAAATTTTCCTGTATTTAACTCTTTATACGCTTGTCTAAGAAATAATACCGATAGAATAAATGGATTCAGTTTATGCCCATTAATTTGATCCAAAAAAGCTAACCTATCTTCACCAATTAGATATTTAGGCTCTAATAAGTCATCTTTACAATAAAAATTCGTCATTGCAAACACATCTATCATTTTATCTTTAAAATTTTTACTTCTAATACATCGAGTTGGAATTATTATCGGTATATCCATTCTTGATATCCTATACACTACCAAAGAATGTTTATATGCTATGAAAATATCTATTATATAATTAATAACTTCTATTGCTATATCCACGTATTCATGTGCTAACGACTCTGACTCGCTCTTGGAAATATGTTTATTCATAAAAAATACGATTTCTACATTCGATTTATAATTCTTTAATAAAACAGTTGTATTATTTCTATAAGTATAATCATGGATTACATGCTCTGTACATATTCCTACTAAACGATTTTGATAATAAAAAGTATATGTATCTTTTTCTCTAAAAGGAATCGCAAATGGTAATTCAATAAATACGGTAATGAATCCATTAGCATTATCTTCATATTTTAAATTTCTTTTCATTTCTTTGTAAATATTATAATTAAATATCCAGCACATACCTTGCTTCCTACTTTCTTAAGTCCACCAACTACCCAAATAACCAGAATATTTATCTTTCAAAAAATTCATCTTAGCTTCACTATCTTTATGATGTTCCCTTTTTCCTAATAACTCATCATCTGTTGATACAGTAGGATCTATCCAATCCGCTTTATCAAGAACCCATTTCACATATTCATTACCAATTTTTCCATTTTTTGCTAGTACATTTGCAAACACTCTAATTTCCTCGGCTAATCTATAATCTTCCATTGTATTTAAGAGTTGGATTGTTTTCTTTTTTTCATTTTTAACTCGATTCTTATATTCTTCTTGAATTCTTTGTTGTTCTTCCCTCTGTCGTTGTTGTTCCTCAAGTTCTTCTCTTCTTGATTTAATGAAAACATATGATTCATAAAAAATTATGAGAATTTCTGGCAACATTTCTTCCAAACCTTGATCTTTTTTATCTTTTATATATGCTCCTGTTGACATTTTAATTCGAAATTTCCCATTATAAACATAATCATATTTTCTTATGTTAGGTTTCGAGGCGTATCCACCATGTTTCTTACTATCTTCATATTCTATTAATCTTTTGGCTTCTTCTTTTGTAAGTTCATGTTTAATTTTATCTGTGCTTTCAATAATTTCAAAAGGGACAGTATCATCTCCAATTAATACACAAAAATCATCCGTTACTGTCTCTCCAATTTTTTCAAATATTCCAACTAACATATCAAGTAATTTATATAAACGAGGCAAATTTTCCTTTGAAACTTCATCAATAAACTTTGGTTTCTGCATATCATTTCTTTCATATCGGGGATCAAAATAATTTCTTTTAGAATTTTTTACTTTTGTATTCCACAAAGCAACTTGTTTTTTATAATTACTAACCTTCTTATGAAGTCTTTTATTTTCGTATATTCTATCGCTGCTAATAGCGCTAATTATTTTTTCAATTTTTTCTTTTTCAATCATTGATAATTTTTGTTCAATAATATTTTTATCAATGTCAATAGGCAATTCCGTACATTCTTCTTTAAAGGGTACATTAACTTCATGTAATTTTTGGTTATGATTATTTTTCTTAACTTTACTTTTATTCTTCTTAAATGGAATGGTAACCTCACTATTCTCAGATTCAGTTAATGGCACTATTAACTGACTAACATCCTGACCGGTTCTTAGAGTCACCCAATATTTACTACCTGGAATTGGAATATCGTTCTCCTTACATATATTTAGTAACTTGGGATAATCTAAATTATATTTTTCAGCAACCCGTTTTGCACTAATTTCCCAAATTTCATGATAAAGCTTTTCTCTACTCATGGTCATCATCAGAAATACCCTCCCCATCTAATTCTATATTCAATATTTTATTTTCATCTTCAAATTCATGTAGCGAAAACGCATACTCAAAAATCTTTAATTCTCTGCTTCCTCGTTTTCGCTTAATATAAAAAGTAAATCTTGTTTAAACTTTCTATATTCTTCAATAATAGTATCCAAACTTTTTTCTATGTTTTGTACATGTATTTCTGAAATTCTTCCATATTTATAAGCAATTAATCTTTCAGCAATTATGTGATAAGACCAACTCTCACTAAATCTCCTATCTTGTTCTTCATTGTGCACAGCAAAACCAATCGGTAATAGATTATTTCTCATTCCTAATCCAACTGCATTAGATGAGATACCCAAATAATCTCCTGCTATTTTCAAAGTAACTTTTTTACAATTTCGTATTTCTTCATCGGTATACTTTGGCATTTAATCTCCTCCAATCAAATTAATTATGTTTTCATCTTTATTATATATTAAAAAAGAGTCAAAGAACTATGTCTTAAATTTACATAATCTTTGCCCCTCTTATTTTTCAAACGTTATAACTTTTTCACTCTTCAACGTGATTTCTACTAATTCATCTTTAATTAGTATTTGTTCAACTATCTTCGTAACAAGACTTTCTTCGTACTCTTCTAGTTTCGTATGTTGTGTTTTTAGGTAAGACTTGATATCGGCCAATCTTCTTCGCTTTTCTTGGTTAACTACATATTCAATTAACATTTTTTCTTTCTTGGTGCGTAATTCAAAAATCTTATCCGCTATCTTATCATAATCATTATCTTGGTTTGCCGCTAAGATTAAGTTTTCTTGCAAATTTCGCAATTTATCGTTTAATCTTTCAACCTTATCATCATAATCGTCCACTAATATTTTACTGATAATCGATTTCATTATTTTTATATAACTTACTTTTTCATCAATCATCTGGTTTAACGCATCAAGGACAATTTGATGTAATTCTTCCCAGTTGACTTCAACCTCTTAATGCTCCTTTTCAAGTATAAGAGTTACAACAAGATTAACTCAATTGTTTTTGTAACTGGTGAAAGTTACGTGCAACAAATTGGATAATCTTATTGTAACTTTTATGAGTCCTTCTTTTTGGCACTACAGCGTGTTTTATTCTCTTTATATTGATTGTAGTATTCCTGAATATTACCACTATTTTTAA
>NZ_KV805718.1:6237-6580 GCF_001811625.1 Globicatella sp. HMSC072A10
CTGAATATTACCACTATTTTTAAGAAAATTAAAGACGTTATAAATGGTTTGGATGGCCCGATCGAAAGTTCTAAAATTAAATTAGCCACTTAAATTGTGTATTCTCCCCATTTTTTATGATTAAAAATAAAGCTGCTAGTTGCGGTTGGGAGGGGAACTATTTTATGGCTTTCAATACAACAGTAGCACTTTACTTAATGGGAGAATCGGGTAAGCTAAATGACTCGACCGAAAATTTAAGCGAAGTGCAAAAAGGTCGGGGAGTGACCCCGGCACCCGATTCAACGATTCAGTCAAGTGCTACGGTTTAAAAAAAAGTATAGAAAAAAACATCTCAAAACGT
>NZ_KV805719.1:0-6934 GCF_001811625.1 Globicatella sp. HMSC072A10
ATTTTTGGCCCCTTTTTAGAATACAATAAACATGGCATGCCAGCGAATTTTTTTGGGGATCCTAATGTGCATGTAGAAAACGGACTAGAATTGGAAGTGAAATCTGATGGCAATTTGTTCATTACTAACCCTGAAGAAACGATTCAATATAAGCCAGTATTAGATTTTGATGGCGGAGTGTTTGAGTTGGAGTATGTTAGTCCAGAGCCTAAAGGGCGTGAAGAATTAATTTATCTCACTGCATCTGATAGTTTTATACATTTAGTGAAGTTTGTTAAAGAAGATAATAGAGAATATATCACTCTAAATTCATTTACTGAAAACCATAGTAAAAAAGAGCTTGCGAGTTCAGTCTCTGTCGAGAGTGAGGAGAAAGTTGAAAAAAATGATCTGACAGAGGAAATTTCACCTGATGGTATTGCGGTACTTCAAGAATTAACAGAGTTAAAAGAATGGCATCTGTTTGGAGATATTATATTAGATATTGGTACTGGAAACATTAATGAGGAACATATGTCTTATAAATCATTTGTAAATTTTTTGAACTTTGAAATTGATAAAGACCTTGTAATTTACTTTAAAGAATATCTTGAAAGTGAAGAAGCAAAAAAATTATTTGCTTCAACTTATGTGGACAGTAATCAAAATAAAGATGGTTTTATAATTGGGGCAAATGAAGTCAATGGTTTCTATGAGAAAGGAAAAGAGACAGAAATCAGGAGTTTACCAGTGCCTACTCTAACTGAGTATGATGATATATTTTTGGCCAATGATGATGGGATGGACAAGCGATTATACATTAAGAAAGAGAACGAGCTTTACGTAATTAGTAACGATTCGGAAAAGGAGATAATAATTTATCAATTTTTACTTGAGGACGACGAAAGATTTGATAGTGATTTTCTCACTGAGTATTTTGGTAGTTCAGATGAAGTTATAGAAGAACCAAAAGGTAAATCAGTAAAAAAATCAAAAAAAGAAGTAAAGATAAATACCCCCTCAGAAAGTAATGAGAATGCGAAGTCTACTAAAGAGGATACAAATAATTTTTATAATAACGATAATATTGCTGATAATATTTATCCGGCGATTGTGTCAGTTGTTAAACAAGCGGTTGAACACAACGAACGGATTACCGGTGCTAAATTTCCATGGAGTTATGACGACTATAATATTAACTCATTAGGTGGAGATATGTATAATACAACAGGACAATTTTCTCATAATGGTTTTACTTATACCTTTGAGTTGATTATCTTCATGAGACCCGACACAAGTGGTCGTGTTGAATTTTATAATGTATATTAAGTAATATATAGTTAAAGATATCTCATGTTTTGCATTTAAGGGGTTATTTTCAATTGCTTTTTAATTTTTAATGTTGGTGAGAAATTCTCACTGACATTTTTTATTTATAACGCTTTAATTATGAAAATTATTGATTAGCTGAGGAAGAGGCGGTCTTGGCCAAAGAAGCTGAACGCATTCAGGCCAAGTTGGATCCAAGTCGCAAAGTGATTGTTTTGGCGATTGAAGGCAAGCTGATTTCTTCTGAAGACTTAGCAAGCACATTAGACAATTATGCCACTTATGGCAGTAGCAAAGTGAGCTTTATCATTGGTGGATCCCTAGGCTTACACCCATCAATTAAAAGCCAAGCTGACATGTCAATTAGCTTTGGACGCATTACTTTACCCCATCAATTTATGCTCATTATGTGAAAAATACTGCCATCACTTTTGAACTAGAAGTGCCGTCAGTATTTGAATTTGAAGAACGTATGACGAATGTTTTAAAACGTTATCCGTATTTAGTAATGGAAGAGCAAAAAGAAATCATTGGTTATGCTTATGCGAGTCCCTTAAATGCACGACAAGCGTATGATTGGTCTTGCGAGATTTCAATTTATTTAGATCCGTCCTACACCAAAAAAAGGTTACGGACGTCAATTATATCAACAAATGGAAATGACTTTAAAAGAGATGGGGATCTTAAATATTTATGCTTGTATTGCTTTTCTGGATGATGAGGATGAGTATCTATCAAAAAATAGTGTTGATTTTCATCAGCACTTAGGTTATCAACAAGCAGGTGTTTTTCATTATTGTGGCTATAAATTTAATCGTTGGTATCACATTATGTGGATGGAAAAAATTATTGCTGAAAAACAAAAAGAAATGCCCAAAATTTTGCCGTACTCACAAATAAAAGAGGATAAGTTTATCGAAGATTAATCTAGGTAAATTATAAATAACACAAAAGAGAGGGAGTGGGCCAGAAGTAGAAAATTGAATGATTTACGCTACGTCTGCCCACCCCGCAAAGCTGGGAGTGAAATAGAAAATCGAATGTTTTTTCGCTTCGTCTGTTCATCCTCCACATAGTAAGTCCACTGCACCACAGTGCTTTAAAATAACAAACTGGATTTATAAAGTTTATGCTTTCGCGCCAACTCTCTCTTTATTATGAGGTATTAAAAGAGTTTAATAGATTTTAAGTTGTTTCAATTATGAGGGATAATGGGCTCTTATTTTCTAAATAACTGAGCTTAAAACTTAGTGGTGGTGATGATGCCCATGGCTATGAGTATGGTCCTTGCGATTAGCGAATATTTTTTCTATATCACGTTTATGTAAGTCGTGTGCTTCACAAGAAGAATCAATTTCAATCGTGACATTATAAACTTGATGGTGTTCTAATAAATGACGAATATCATGTTTTGTTTCTTCTATCAATTGAGTATCATCGACACAAATATGTAAAGTGGCATTGTTTTCAAGACCATCCATCGACCAAAGATTTATTTGATTTATGGATCGGATATTATCGTGTTGAGCTATTTCATTTTCTAATGTTTTTAAGCAGATATCTTCAGGAACCGCACCAAGAAATATTTTCAAATTGGTCCAAAATTGTGGCAAAGCTCGGCTTAAAATAAAGATTGAAATCATGAGTGAAAGCAAGGGGTCTAAGAAATACCAATTAGTAAAACGTAAGATAATTGAAACTGCTATAATAGCTAACCAGCCTAAGATATCTTCTAGGAAATGTAAACCAAGGATCGCTTCGTTTTTAGTTTGTCCACGGCTGACGACATAACTAGCGATAAAATTGATGATAATGGCAATGAGACCTAAAATTAACATACCGTTATAATTGACGGGTTCAGGATGAATTAATTTAGGGATATTTTTAAGGGTAACAAAAAAGGAACCGATAATTAAAATAAGGGCTGTAATCATCGCGCCCAGTAAACTGAATCGTTTATATCCGAGAGAAAATTGATGATCTTCCTTACGATTAGAAAAATTTTCTAAGAAAGCCGCGATCCCAATCGCTACTGCATCACCAGTATCGTGCACAGCGTCCGCTAGTATAGCGCTAGAATTAAAAATTCCTCCATAGATAAATTCAATTATCGCAAAGCTTAAATTCAAAATAAAGGCAATCAGTGTATTAATATTTGATTTCATCATGAATCCTCCTAGTCAACTGATGTTTATATTAATAGTGTAAACCATCCCTTAATAGGAGAGTCAAGACTTTTGTTTATCATCTCACACATATATATATAGTATAATAGGGAGTGTTCAAGAAGTTGAAAATCGATTGATTTTCGCTTCGTTTGTTCACCCGCGCAAAGTAGAGTAGGTCTCAAACAAGTCTAGAGACGCAGATTGAGACCACTCAACCACTGCGTTATAAATTAATTTGACTGGACTTTTCAAGATTAATTTCAGCTAAATTAAGACGCCATTTGAGACCATTCAACCACTGCGCTATCAATTAACGAACAATAAACTTGACTAAATTTAACAAGTTTATGCCCAGCCTCGCTAAAACATTATTAAACAGTAGAAATGAGGAAAATCATGGAAGGATTACCGAAAAAATTAAGTGATGTTAACGTTGAAATAATCGGCGTAAAAGAGTATCACGATAAGTATCAATACCTTATGGAAGATAACCATTTTTTAAATTTTAATAAGCCTGTTAAACACACTAAAATATATGATATGTCTCATTATGCATATGGAGCCCTTTTTTTACCAAAGATTCAGCAACGTAGCGAACAATCTTGTTATTTTTATTTAGATGATGCGAGATTCATTATTATTGAAGAGCATGATTGGATGAAAGACTTGCTTAATCAAATAGCGAATGAAATAAATACTATTGAGCTTACGAAACCGATTCAAGTATTATTAATGATTATTGAAAAAATGATTTATTCACAAGAAAAGTATTTGGATGAAATTGAAGAAAAGTTAGATCAGCAAGAAGAAGCGATGTTAAATAATGATGGTGAATATCAGCCTGATTTAGATCATGAGTTTCATAGATATGGCAGAGATTTATTAGCATTTAAACGTTACTATCAACAATTATCTGAATTTTGCGATTTGTTAGATGAGTATTTTCAAGACATTGCGAAGCCAATCAGTCGAAAAAAATTACAATATTTAAGCCAGTATGCGAAAAGATTAAAAGATGATGCATTGGATTTAAGAGAGTATGTGATGCAATTGCGTGAAATCTATAACGCAGATGTCTCTAATAAGCAAAATCGGATAATGCAGATATTGACAGTGGTGACAACGGTTTTTGCGCCGTTAACCTTATTGACGGGATGGTATGGTATGAATTTTGAACATATCCCTGAATTAGAACCCCCTATATCCTATCCGATAATCATTATGGTCTTCATTGGGATCGTTATATTTGAAGTGTATATGATTAAGAAGAAGAAATGGCTCAATTAATTCGTCAAAACACGAATTATCAATAGCGTTTTCATAGGTGTTTTTCTAAATTTTTCTAAATATAAAAGATTTTCTTTTCTATCTTTCGTTTTTAGTGTATGATGTATCTGGACAATGAATAAGAGAACAAATGCTATGCTCGTTCTATCAACGTCTAAATTCATAATGGAAAGTGTGAAAAGCTTATGGCAAGAAATGTTGGAACAGTTGCTCGTGGTATCCGTTGCCCGATTATTCGACAAGGAGACGATTTAGCGAAAATCGTTGTGGATAGTGTATTGGAGGCAGCTGCCAGTGATCATTTTGAAATTGGTGATCGTGATGTCATCGCAATGACTGAATCTATCGTCGCACGCAGTCAAGGTAATTACGCATCAGTGGAAGCAATTAGTAAAGATGTTCGCCAAAAATTAGGTGGCGAAACAGTGGGGGTTATTTTCCCAATTCTTTCACGTAACCGTTTTTCAATGATTTTAAAAGGAATTGCATTAGGTGCTAAAAAAGTTGTTTTAATGTTATCTTATCCAAGAGATGAAGTAGGAAACCAATTATTAACAGAAGATCAATTAGAAGAACATAATATTGATCCTTATGCTACCGTAATGAATTTAGAAGAATATCGTCGTTTATTTGGCGAAAACTTGCATCCATTCACCGGTGTAGACTATGTTAAGTATTATGCAGAAATTGTGACAGCAGCTGGAGCAGAGGTAGAATTTGTATTTGCGAATCATGCTAAAGAAATTTTGAACTATACTGATAAAGTTATTAACTGTGATGTGCATACTCGTCAACGCACTAAGCGTATTTTAAAAGCACAAGGTGCGACGGTTTATGGATTGGATGATTTATTAACTGAATCTATTGATGGTAGTGGTTATAATGCTGAATTTGGCTTATTAGGATCAAATAAAAGTACAGATGATAGTATTAAGCTATTCCCACATGAATGTACCGATTTAGTTAAAGATGTCCAAGCCCAAATCCTTGCTAAATTAGGTAAACATGTAGAAGTGATGGTTTACGGTGATGGTGCCTTTAAAGATCCAGTAGGACAAATCTGGGAACTAGCTGATCCGGTTGTTTCACCAGCCTTTACGGATGGTTTAGAAGGTACGCCAAATGAATTAAAATTAAAATATTTAGCTGATAATGAATTCAGTGAATTATCAGGTCAAGATTTAAAAGATGCGATTGCGTTGCGTATCAAAGAAAAGGATCAAAGTTTAGTAGGTCAAATGGATTCAGAAGGAACAACACCTCGTCGTATTACCGACTTATTAGGTTCTTTATGTGATTTAACGAGTGGTTCAGGCGATAAAGGGACACCGATTGTATTAGTTCAAGGTTATTTTGATAATTATACACATGATTAATTGTTTTATTCTTAAATAAGAGATTAAAAGGCTCGAAAGACCCAGCGGTTTTGCGAGTCTTTTTTGCGTAATAGAGTCATATTTGAAGAACCACGGATTAAATATTCCTGATAGATAACTTTATTTTTTAGTTTTCACAATAGATGATTTATAATAGTTTTAGAAAGATTGTGGGGTGGTAACATGCGATATTTAGATAGTCTCGTACAAAAACAATTTATTCCTTCTTTAGCGCTTAAGTTTGGTTTTAAAAAAACAGGACCTGAAACATTTGAAATCAATCAACCTTTAAAAACATCCGATTTTGAGGTTCAAATTATAATCGATCATAATGAGATAAAGTTAACAGTGTTTGAATTGCCAGAAAGATTAGAGTATTTGCCTTTCAATTTAAACGAGGATGAGGGAGGTAGTTTTGTTAATCAAATTCGTTCTGAAGTGGATGAAATGATGCATCAAGTTATTGAATCGTGTTATCAACTAAAGGATTTCCGAAAAATAGTATTTGATTTTGTTAGGGCTGAATTAAATACAAAGTTAGAGACACCTTGGGCTAAGCATCCAGAATTGTATGTAATGAAGACAGCTAATCGTCAAAAATGGTATGGATTGATGATGCGCGTCCCATATAAATTATTGGATTCACAGCAGCCAGGTATAGTAGATGTATTAAATCTTAAAGCACCGCCTTTGCAAATCGTTGATTTAATAGACCATCAGACTTTTTATCCAGCTTATCATATGAATAAGAAGCATTGGGTGAGTGTGATAGTGGATGAAAAGATTAATCTAGAG
>NZ_KV805720.1:0-18039 GCF_001811625.1 Globicatella sp. HMSC072A10
TTTTCTACTTCTGGTCTACTCCCAACTGTGCGAGGTTGAACAGACGAAGCGAAAAACATTCTATTTTCTACTTCTGGTCTACTCCCTATTTTATTAAACGCTTTGCCATTTCACGATAAATCGTTTGTTTTATTTCAAAATCAGCAATATAGGTGATGAGCATAATTTCATCAGTATGAAACTCTTCTGCAAATTGTTTGATTTTATCCGCCACCTCTTGATACGTCCCAATAATCGCATTATTTCTTCCAGTAGTATATTGTCTAATTTTCTCAACGTACTCTTCACCATCAGCCATAATTTCTTCCGGACTTCTAAAGACGACACTAAAGCCATTTTCTAAACGATAGCGAAATTCTTGCATCGTTAAAGCCAAGTGATCCGCTTCTTCTTTAGTCTCAGCTGTCACAATAGACAACGCTGATAGTGTATTAGGTGTTAACTTGCTATCTGTAGGGAAAAATTGACGATAATGATCCATCACATCTTCATCTTGATGACCAGTAAAGAATTGAGCATAAGCGTAATTCATTTCTTTTTCTCCTGCCCAAGCTGCACTTTGACCACTAGATCCTAATAGCCAGGCTTCAGGTAATATTTCTGGTTGTGGAGTCACTTTGAAACGTCGATAAGGATGTGTTTCTTCGAAATCGCCTCGAATGAAGTGTAAGGTTTCTTCAATAATTTGATTAATTTGAACAGGTGATAGTAAATGCGTTTGATTAAGTGCACGTGCTGCTGCCAAATCAGTTCCCGGTGCTCGACCTAATCCCATATCAACACGATCAGGATACAGTGTCGCTAATAAATTAAAGCGTTCAGCAATTTGTAAGGATCCATAGTGCATTGCCATGACACCACCAGTACCTACCCTGATTTTCTCGGTGTTCGCTAATAGATGCCCCGCCAAAATATCCGGTGCACTACTCAAAAATGCTGGCGTGTTATGATGCTCTGCTAACCAAAATCGTTTGTATCCAAGTTGATCAGCTAATTGCGCCAGAGTAGTTAACTCTTTTAAAGTCCCTTCAGCTGTTTTACCTTTATACAATGGAACTTGTTCTAATATATTTAGTTTCATCGATAATCCTCCTTTATATTTAAGAAGATAGAGTAATCCTCTTGCTCTAAAAATAGTATAGCATGGAACCCTATTCTGGGACATTGAATTGACTTATTACTGATTTTAAAGCAACTGCTAACTGATTTCATAGCGATTTTCATCAATTTTATGTAGGTGATCTAGAAGTAGCTAACCGAATGATATTACATCGTCAGCCACCCTCATACGGTACCCCTTCTTCATCCTACATCAACAAAAATGAGGTTAGAAAGATATTTTCCTTTCAAAACCCCATTTGTATTGTTTATAAATATAGTAGTTGTAGTGATAGATAGTCAAAACGACTTCATCCCTTTTTCTACTTCTTGGCTATTTATTTAACTATGCAATTATTAATAATTATTCAGATGAATATTCTTCAGCAGATTCGATTTCACCTGCAGTTAATTTGATCATTGTTACAGGTTTAACCGGATTATGTTGGTCATCAATAGAAAATGTTCCTGTAACACCATCAAAATCTTTAGTTTCTGCAATCGCTTTGGTTACGGCCGCACGATCTGCTGAACCTGCACGTTCAATGGCATCAATCAATAAGTTAGACGCATCAAATGATAAAGCAGCAAATGAGTCCGCTTCTTGACCGAATTTTTCTTTGTATGCTTTTAAGAAGTTTTGCACATCTTCTTCTTCAGAATTAGGAGAGAAATGCGCGGTGTAATAAACATCATTAACATTTGCTTGTCCTGCTAATTCAACTAAAGTATCACTTGCTAAACCATCGCCACCAACGATTGGTTGTGTTAAGCCAAATTCACGTGCTTGTTTAATGATTAGACCAACTTCAGTATAATAACCTGGAATATATAAAGCGTCAAAATCTTGAGTTAATAAAGTAGTTAAAGTAGCTGAAAAGTCTGAATCACCTGATTGATATGACTCATTGGCTACTATTTCACCACCTAATTCTTCAAATTGTTCTTTAAAGGCTTTAGCTAAACCTTGAGAATAATCAGTAGCTTGATCTGATAAAATAGCTACTTTTTTAGCACCTAATTCGTTAAATGCGTAAGATGCACCCGCTGTTCCTTGATAAGCATCAGCAAAACAAACACGGAATAAATACTCTAACACACTGCCATCATTAGCTAAAGTAATACCATCTCCGGTCGCCGCTGGTAAAATAGCTGGAACACCTGCTTCAGTAATCACCGGAATTTCGGCTTGCGAAGCACCTGTCGTTGCTGCCCCGATGATTCCAACTAATTTATCATCTGAAGTCAAACGGGTAGCAACAGAGCTAGACTCAGTTAAATCAGATTTATTATCTAGAATCGTTGTTGCTAATTGATAACCATCCAAAACATCGCCTTCGGCATTACGTAATTCTACCGCTAATTCTAATGCTTTGGCCATCACCGAACCATAAGCAGCTGCCCCACCACTCATTTCAAAGTTTCCACCGATAACAATCTGTTCTTGGGCGGAGACCGACGTGGCTAATGCACTAGATAGAGCCAAAGTTGCTAAAAATAAAGAAGTTGCTTTTTTTAATTTCATAGTAGAAGTCCCCCTAGAGAAAGTTAATAATAATTTATTAAGACTAGTCTACATAAAATCTAATTGTTTGTCAATCGTTTTCTCATTTTGTTTTAATTTTCATGAAAAATGTTTAATGTTTTGAAAATTATTCACTACGTTCAGCAATTACTTCAATTTCAATTTGTCCACCTAATGGCAAAGCAGCGACTTGGAAAGCACTTCTAGCTGGATAAGGTTCATTAAAATATTCTCCATAAATAGCATTTACAGCAGCAAAATCATTAATATCAGCTAATAAAACCAAGACTTTCACCACATTTTTTAAAGTTAACCCTTCTGATTCTAATACCGCTTGAATATTTTTGAAAACTTGATGTGTCTGCTTCTCAATACCACCTTCAACCATTTTCCCAGTTTCAGGATTTAAGCCTAATTGCCCAGATAAGAAGAATAAATTGCCTGTTTGAATGCCTTGTGAGTAAGGTCCTACTGCTGCAGGAGCTTTTTGTGTTGATAATTTTTTCATAATTTCCTCCTAAAAATGATTAAAAATAAAATTTTACAACTTAAGTTGCATGCATTTTTTGAAATTTTATTTTAAAATAATAGTATCATATAATAGGAGGGTTTTAAATGATTATTACAACTACACCTGCAATTGAAGGACAACCTGTACAAGAATATATTGGCGTGGTTTTTAGTGAAGTTGTTGTAGGGATTAATTTTATGAAAGATTTCGGAGCTGGCTTACGAAATATTTTTGGTGGACGTTCAGCAGGCTATGAAGAAGAACTTCGAGAAGCTCAACGAGAAGCAATGGAAGAATTAGAACGTCGAGCTAAGAATTTAGGCGCAAATGCTATTGTAGGTATGAAATTAGACTATGAAGTTTTAGGATCAGATAATGGCATGATGATGGTCATTGGTAGCGGAACAGCTGTAAAAGTTTAATCATCTAATAAAATCATTAAAGAGCCAAAAGACGAATTTTTTTCATCTTTTGACTTTTTATTATGCCATTATTTGTTCAAAATAATTTCTAGAAAAAATTTTATTAAACATCTATTTTACATCCTTTTATCGTTATGGCACTCAACCATTGTTGTAAATTTATGATTCTTGATGACTACGCGTATCTCTTCAATCCAATGAACAATGTTCCGTACCCTTAATTTAACTACTTTCGTTACCAAAACACGCGGATTTATTAGATGTCGATTATGTCAATATTAGTGTTAAAACACTGACTAATCTGCTATATTATTAATATAAATTTTATGGAAGTGGGTGTTCAGATGTATAAAAATAAAGTTGTTGTTGTTACAGGCGATGGACATGGTATCGGTTTAGCCACACGGAAGGCCTTTGAAGCAGCTGGTGCACGTGTCTATGGCATTGATCTTAATCCTGGTTCTTTTCATCAAGGAGATATCGGTCAACCGGCTGTTCTGCAAAAATTTGTTGAATCTATCTTAAAGAATGAATCGAAAATTGATGTATTGGTCAATAATGCATTGCCTTTATCGGTAGGAATTCACAATGGTTCTTTATCCGAATTCAATGACGCTTTGCAAGTGGGAGTCGTAGCACCTTTTTACTTAACGCAGTTGCTCTTAAATCATTTCAATCCAGGTAGCTCCATTATTAATCTATCATCCACACGGGCTTTTCAAAGTCAAGCAGAGACTGAAAGTTATGCTGCTGCTAAAGGCGCTATTACGGCTCTAACTCATAATTTAGCTGTTAGTTTAAGTAAAGAACAAATTAGAGTCAATGCTATTGCTCCCGGATGGATTGATACCTACCAACATTCATTTAGTGGTTCAGATGTCAGTCAACATCCAAGTAAAAAAGTCGGCGTTCCAGAGGATATTGCCGAACTGATTTTATTCCTTGCTAGTAACAAAGCCAGTTTTATTAATGGGCAAACAATTACCGTTGATGGGGGAATGAGTAAACTGATGATTTATCATAATGATCAAGGATGGAGTTATCATTCTGAGAATTAATTAAATAAGATAAGTAGAAACCTGATTGATTCAGTCAATCTACTGTGCATTAATTTTAAGTGAATGGTTGAGTGACATCATAGTGCGTCACGAAGACTAGTTTGATACCTAAGCAACTGAGGTGGATTAGACAGAAGAAACATCTAATTTTCTAATACTAGTACACTCCGATTTGGTATTAGAGATTATTTTTAAACAATGTCCAAAATTATCTTTGCTAGCCTTTTCAGCTTCAAAACAATTGTCATTAGAAGATGACTAATTCTTGAATAGCAATCGTCCTCTTGGCAAACTTAAGAGGGACTTGTCTCTAATATAAATTATGTGTTGGATTAACAACTATAAAACCTGACTATTAGATTTTCAATTTTCCTATAATGCCAACCAAATCAAAAAACAGTTAACTAGTCTTAACACTAAGTATTAACTCAATCTTTACGGATTAATGTTTTACTTATTGTAATCTAGCTAACTGTTTTTTTAATATTGTCTAAAACGCTGATATTTCTTTTCTAGACGGTTCTCAGGTTTCATTGATAACAATGCATTTATTTTCGCTTTAATTTCGTTGATTAAGTGATTGGTAAAGTGGTTTTGGTCAATAGGCTGACCCAATTCGTCTACTTCTTCAATAATTTTATCGATTACGTTTAACTCGAATAAATCATCAGCCGTCAATTTCATATAATCTGCTGCTTTAGAGGCCAGTTTGGAATTTTTCCATAATATCGAAGCGAAACCTTCTGGGGAAAGAATCGAATAGACACTGTTTTCTAACATCCAAACTTCATCAGCAAGCGCCAAGGCAATGGCCCCTCCACTACCACCTTCACCTAAAATAATCGCTAGGCTAGGAACCGTTAATTGACTCATGGTCAATAAGGTGCTCGCGATCGCTTCACCAATGCCATTTTCTTCCGATTCCGGTGCACAATGTGCGCCAGCGGTATTAATTAAAGTTAGAACGGGTCGACCAAATTTTTCTGCTTGACGCATCATACGCTGGGCTTTACGATAACCAGCCGGACCCACCGAACCAAAATTACGCATAATATTCGTTTTCATATTATGTCCTTTTTGAATACCGATAATCGTAATCGGTTGTTCATCCATTAAACCAACTCCGGTAACGATTGCTCGATCATCGTGCATTAAGCGATCACCATGAAACTCCATAAATTCGCTACACAATTTATCAATAATCTCTAAACTAGAAATTCTGGATAGTTCGCGAGCGGCTTGAACTTTTTGATATGCTTTCATAATGACATCACCCTTTGATTGGTTTTCAATAAAAATTTGATCCTATTTTTCTGTTCAGTTCGTTTCACAATACTATCAATAAAACCATTTTCTAAAACAGTCTCTGCTGTTTGAAACTCTTTGGGTAATTTTGCTTTTATGGTCTGTTCGATGACGCGTTTTCCAGCAAAGCCAATTGTAGCCTTTTCTTCAGCTAAAATAATATCTGCTTGCATTGCAAAACTCGCCGTTACCCCACCCGTTGTAGGATGCGTTAAAATAGCAAGATAAAATAAACCAGCTTGATGATGACGATTTACTGCTTGACTAATTTTAGCCATTTGCATCAATGACATAATACCTTCTTGCATACGGGCACCACCAGAAGCAATGAATAAGATGACTGGCAGTTGATTTTGGGTCGCCATTTCAAAAAGTTGAGTAATCCGCTCCCCTACCACCGTGCCCATACTCGCCATCATAAAGCGATTATCCATTACACCGAGTGCTACTTTCATACCATCCATTAATCCAGTACCTACTACAACTGCTTCTTTTAAGTTTGTTATTTGTTGATAGTTGGCTAGCTTTTGCTCATAATCTGGAAAACCAATGGGGTTTTGATTACTAATGTCACTTGCTACTTCTTCAAAACTATCTTCATCGAGTAACCAATTAATTCTGGCATTAGCAGGAAACTGTAAATTCCCCTGACATCTTTCGCAAGTATAATCCACCGTTACTTGTGACGGTAATAAATTACGCTTACAATGTGGACAAGTTGTTAAAAAATTATCTGGAATCTTTGATTTTTTTTCATGATAGGTAGGAGGTTGTGCATTTAAGCGAATTATTTTTTTATTTTTAAATAGTTCCATTTAACCCCTCCTCACGTTTTAACCACTGAGGCAGAAAACTTTCTTCTAACCATTTTGTATGGAAATTTAGGGTTTGAACTTCATCATTCATGATCAATGCTTGTAATAAATCAATATTAGTGGTAATCCCTTCTACTACCACTTCACTTAAAGCCCGTTCCATAATTAACATGGCATCATTTAGATCGTGGCCATAACTAATTATTTTCGCTACCATTGAATCATAAAAAGGCGGTAAAAAATAATCGGAGTAAATTCCAGACTCGATTCGTACATGAGGACCTGCTGGTAAAATGAGTCGGTCAATATGGCCACTCGAAGCCCGAAAGTCATAGTTTGAATCCTCTGCATTTAAACGACACTCGATGGCCACCCCAGTAAAATGAATATCCTGTTGATTAAGTGCTAAAGGTTGCCCCATCGCAATTTTTATTTGTTCTTTGACAATATCAATACCGGTTATTAATTCCGTTATCGGATGTTCTACTTGTAAACGTGTATTCATTTCCATAAAGTAAAAATTATAGTCATCATCTACTAAAAATTCAATTGTTCCCGCATTTTGGTATTCAATTGCTTGAGCTGCCTTGACAGCCGTTTGCCATAAAGCTTCTTTCGTTGCTTCAGGTAAGGTTACGGCAGGCGCAATTTCAATCACTTTTTGATTACGCCTTTGTAGTGAACAATCGCGTTCTCCTAAATGTAATACTTTACCATAGTGATCGGCTATCAATTGGATTTCGATATGTCTTGCAGGATAAATGATCTTTTCAATATATAAATCTTGATTACCGTATACATTTTGTGTTTCAATCTGTGCTTGTTCAAACAGTTTTTTAAAGTCATCTGCGTTTTCAACACGACGCATGCCTTTGCCACCGCCACCGTCAGCCGCTTTGATCATTAATGGAAAACCAATTTGATCAGCAATCATTGTAGCTTCTTGCCAAGTATGAACTAAACCTTCACTACCTGGCGTAACAGGTATTCCTGATGCTAACATCGTTTGACGAGCATTTTGTTTATTTCCCATTAATTCAATGGTTTGACTTTTAGGGCCAATAAATTGGATACCTAGTTCTTCACACATGGCAACAAAATCACTTCGCTCTGATAAAAATCCATACCCTGGATGAATAGCATCACACCCTGTCGCCATCGCAGCAGATAATATCGCTACCGGATTTTGATAACTATCTAAACTTTTAGCTGGTCCGATACAAATAGCTTCATCCGCTAATTGGGTATGCATGGCCTCCTTATCAGCTGTACTATATACGGCAACGGAGATAATATTCATCTCTCTTAACGCTCGAATAATTCGTACCGCGATTTCGCCACGATTGGCTACCAATACTTTTCTAAACAATCCTATTCACCTACTTTTTAGACTTTTCTTACGAACATTATTTAACGCCAATAATAAAAGTCATTTCTGCTTCCGCTACTTTTTTATCCCCAACAAATGCTTGGCCCAAACCAATTCCAGCATTACGTTTTAATTTTACGATATCAACTTGTAATCTTAACACATCACCAGGAACTACTTTTTGACGAAACTTTACTTTATTTAAACCACCAAGATAGGCTGTTTTCCCTTCAAAATCTGGCATCTGCAATAATGGGATTGATCCTGCTTGAGCCAATGCTTCACAAATTAATACTCCTGGCATTACCGGTTCACCTGGAAAATGTCCTTGAAAAAATTGTTCGTTAATGGTGACATTTTTACGACAAACAATCTTTTCTCCAGGTACTAATTCATCGACCGCATCAATAAAACAAATCGGATAACGATTCGGTATAATATCCATTACTTGTTGGGCAGTTAAAATTGTCATAATTTACTCTCCTTATTTACGTTCAATCTTAAATAGTGGTTGTTCAAATTCCACTATGTTGTCATTTTCTACTAATACTTCACGAATGATGCCATCAAAAGGTGCAGCAATTTCATTCATTAATTTCATTGCTTCAATAATACATATTGTTTGGCCCTTCTTTACCTCATCACCGACGGTCACATACGATGGTTCGCCTGGTTGTGGTTGTAAATAAACCACTCCAACAATTGGCGAATTAATGGCTTCATATTGTGAATTTTCAGATGATGATACTTCCTTCGTTTCTTTACTTGGTACTTCTGTAACCATCGATGGTGAAGGTTCTACTTGATCCTGTACCGTTTTAGTCGTGTGATCCGTGGTCTGTGATACGGATCCTTTATCAAATGGAACCTCTTTGGATAATACAACTTTATCAGAGCCTTGAGTGAATTCTAAATAAGCTACTTTTGATTGGTCTAATTTATCAATTAAGGTTAATAACTCTTGATAGTTCATTCATTATCCTCCCATCGTTTAAAACATAAGACCGCATTATGTCCACCAAATCCTAATGAATTGGATAAAGCATAGTGAATCGCTTTTGAGCGTCCTTTATGCGGCACATAGTCCAAATCACACACATCTTCTGGATTTTGTAAGCCTAGGGTTGCTGGTATAAAGCCTTCAGCTAATGCTTTAACTGTTACAATCGCTTCAACTCCGCCAGCTGCTCCTAATAAATGCCCAAAAAATCCTTTAGAACTGGAGATAGGTATTTGGTAAGCATGTTCGCCTAATGCATATTTTATCGCTACCGTTTCTGCTGAATCATTCGTTGGTGTAGAGGTACCATGTGCGTTGATATAATCGATTTGAGTCGTTTCAATATTGGCTTGTTGGATTGCCATTTTCATCGCTTCCCCTGCTCCAGAGCCGTCTTCACTAGGTGCTGTCATATGATAAGCATCCGATGTGGAGCCATAACCGACTACTTCGCCTAAAATAGTGGCACCTCGTTTTTGAGCTGAACTTAATGATTCTAAAAATAAAATCCCTGCACCTTCCCCCATGACAAAACCATCACGGTCTTTATCAAAGGGACGTGAAGCTAAATCAGGATTGGATTCCGTCGATAATGCAGTTAAGGCTGCAAAACCACCAATACCGATTTCATTAATGGTTCCTTCTGAACCACCTGCGATACATGCATCTAAAAGTCCCATTTTAATCTTTAAAAAGGCTTCACCAATCGCGTTCGTTGCACTAGCACAAGCAGAGACAATATCCAAACTAATACCTTTAGCCCCTAATTTCATAGAGATATTACCAGCTACCATATTACCGATTGTTAAGGGAACAAATAGTGGTGGGATTCTTTTAGGCCCTTTTTCAATCATCTTTCGAATGCCATTTTCAATTTCAACTAATCCACCGATTCCTGAACTTACTAATGTTCCAACACGCATCGGATTCGCTGCAATATCATAGCCACTCATTTCAACAGCTTCCATAGCAGCTACTAATCCATACTGTGAAAAATAATCCATTCTGCGGACTTCTTTGTTGCCTAATAGTTCTTTTCCATTAAAATTTTTAACTTCAGCTGCTACCGATATCCCTGTTGCTGAAGCATCAAATTTAGTAATCGGCGCAATACCATGCTGATCGTTTTTAATATTCTCCCAAAATTCAACCGTATTATTCCCAATAGGAGAAACTGTACCGATTCCTGTAATCACAACTCTTTCCATTATCGTTTTCCTTTCTTATTACATATTCATGCCGCCATTAATTTCTAAGACTTGCCCGGTCATGTATCGATTATGGATTAAAAATTGAACACAATCAGCAATCTCTTCCACTTGACCAAATCTTTTTAATGGGATCTGACTCAACATTGTATTTTTTACTTTTTCAGATAAATCATGCGTCATTTTGGTTTCGATAAATCCAGGTGCAATCGCATTAACGGTAATGTTTCGACTTGCAACTTCTCTAGCTAAAGACTTAGTTAAACCAATGACTCCCGCCTTACTCGCTGCATAATTCACTTGACCGGCATTACCAATAATGCCAACAATACTTGAAAGATTAATAATCGTCCCACTCCGCTTTTTAAGCATCAAAGGAATCACATGACGACACATATTAAAGGTCCCCTTTAAATTAGTATCTAAGACTAGATCATAGTCTTCTTCCTTCATTCTTATAAATAAACCATCTTTGGTGACCCCTGCATTATTGATTAAGACATCAATATGGTCATATTTTTCTTTAATTTCATTTACCATACGTTGGCTATCTTCAAAATTACCAATATCGCCAATGACCGTATCAACAGGATGGCTTGCATCCTCAAACTCTGCCAAAATAGCTTCATCAATTGGTCTACGACTGTTTAAAATCACTTGATAATCTAATTTAGCTAAATGTTTGGCAATAGCTAAACCAATGCCTCTAGAACTTCCAGTTATTAAACAAACTAAACTCATTTTCCACCTCTAATTCTCATGATTTCAAAAATGCTGAAATGTTTTCAATATCTTCCACTTTATTCACTACTAAATGATTGGTTGTAGGATACTGTTGATTTAATAATTTAGCTAATGTATTCCCAGGTCCAATTTGAATAATATGAGTAATCCCTTGTTGATGCCATTGATCGATTGTTTGCAACCATTTAACTGGCTTAACCAAATGATCAACTAATATGGATTTAATCTTCGTCGCTTCGTGTGGCTCTGCCGTTACATTACTCCATACCGGGACTTTTCCTTTAGTTTCTAATTCAGCAATCGTTGATAAAGATTCCTTAAAAGGTTCTTGTACCTCTTTCATTAATGGTGTATGAAAAGGTCCTTCTACTTTTAATGGTAAAATCTTTTTATAACCTTTTGCTTTCGCTAATTGTTTAAACTCCTTGATTGCGAGTTGAGTACCACCTAAAACGATTTGAGTGGGCGCATTATAATTAGCAATATAAATTTCAGTATCATTTTGCATTTGCTTTATAATTGACTTAATTTCGTCTAATGGTACTTGAATAACAGCCACCATTTGGGAATGATTTAAAGTCTGAGCCTGTGCACTCATTAATTCCCCACGTTTTTTCAGTAAAGGCCAGGCATCGTCTTCGCTCAATATTTGACTGGCTATTAAAGCACTGTATTCACCCAAACTTAATCCACCCATTGCCTCAATATCAGGTAAATGTTTTTTTATTGAATTAAAGATGGCCAGGCTAGTAGTACTAATCGCTAATTGTGCATTTTTGGTAAAATTAAGTGCACTGATATCTTCTGTTATCCATTTCGTAATCGGGAGTTGCGTCAATTGCTCTGCTCGCTGATAAACTGCTTTCGCTTCTTCAAAATGAGTCACAAAATCTTGCCCCATCTGTTCAAAATGGGCACCTTGTCCATTAAACATCACTGCTAATTTCAACTATTTCACCTCAATTAAAGTAACTTTGTTTTGATTGAAAAACAGCTTTCGCTTCATTAACATACTCTTCAATAATTTCTTGACATGATTGCTCCTTTTTGATGAGACCAGCAATCTGTCCCGCCATCATGGATCCAGTATTAACATCGCCTTCTACTACGGCACGTCTTAAAGCACCTTTACCTAAATCTTCTAAAACAGATAAATCAGGATTTTCTTGACTGGTGATTGATTTTTCTAAAGCTAGATATTCTTTAGTCAAACGATTGCGGAGAACTCGTACAGGATGACCCGTTATGGTCCCAGTCACAACGGTATCAATATCAGTTGCCTTTAAAATTGCGGCTTTAAAATTTGGATGTGCATTTGATTCATTAGCCACCACAAATCTTGTACCAACCTGAATCGCTTCTACACCCAACATCAAAGCAGCTGCTAATGAACGACCATCACCGAAACCACCTGCGGCAATGACTGGAATATCCACTGCGTCTACAATTTGAGGTACTAAAGCCAATGTTGTTTGTTTACCAATATGTCCACCAGCTTCCATTCCTTCTACGACCACAGCGTCGGCACCAATTCGTTCCATTCTTTTGGCCAATGCAACTGATGCCACTACTGGAATCACGACAATTCCCGCTTCTTTAAAACGTTCCATGTATTTCCCCGGATTACCAGCACCAGTCGTAATAATTTTTACCCCTGAATTCACTAAATAATCCACTACCTCTTCTACATGAGGATTTAATAACATGACATTGACCGCAAACGGTTGATTGGTTTTATTTTTCATCGTTTCAACTTTTTCGCGGACAACCTCAACCGGATCATGTCCCGTTCCAATAATTCCCAAGCCACCTGCATTGGATACTGCACTGGCTAAATCAGCATCAGCTACCCAAGCCATTGCTCCTTGGATAATAGGATATTTGATATTTAATAATTTTGTTATAGCTGTTTGCATATTTTTTCTTCCTTTATATCAGGTTAAATAATAATGACCATATAGTGCACTAATAAAATCTCTAAACAAATATGAGTCTTTATATAGTTTTATACGGTCATCCTATATTATTAAATTTACGTCATAATTTACTACTGACGCTTTTACAAAGCTTCAATATAGTTAACTAAATCGCCAACTGTTTTTAAATTTTGATCAGTATCAATCGTAATATCTAATTCATCTTCAATTTCGCTAATGATTTGGAAAACATCTAAACTGTCTGCTTGTAAATCTTCTAAAAAGTTCGTTTCTAAAGTCACATCTTTTTCTTCAATATCTAATTGCTCTACAATAATTGCTTTAATTTTTTCAAATACCATGTTAAATTCCTCCGAATAATGTTTTAAATTTTTAATGTAATATTTCCCCACGATAGTCCCGCACCAAACCCACACAGGACAATTGTTTGCGTACCATCGAGTTTAAGTTGTTTATTTTTTACTAACTGATGACATAAAACTGGAATACTTGCGGCTGATAAATTAGCGACTTCCTTGATATTGGACGGTAATTTTAATTCGACCAAGCTCATTTTTTTGTCTATTAAATCAAGAAAACGTTGATTCGCTTGATGACAAATTAGATAGTCCATTTCAATTGCATTTTCATGTATAAAATCAATTAAACTTGGAATCACTTTTCGTGAAACAAAATTAAATACTTCCCGTCCTTTCATTTGCATTAAAAAGTTGGTAGCTTGACTCACTTCGATTGATAAAGATAAATCGCCATCACTATGCATAGCACTCTGATACTCTAATAAGCCACTTCCGTCATGTTCGATAAGAAAGGCACCTGCGCCATCACCAAACAAAATATTGGTTGAACGATCGTTCGCATCTAATATCTGACTCATCTTCTCAGCACCGATTACTAAAGTATAACCTGTTGTTTGATTTCTACTTAAATGCTCTGCTAACTCTAAAGCACTCACAAAACCTGAACAAGCAGTATTAATATCTAGACAAAAAGCATCTTCACAATTTAAAGCCAAACTCACTTGATTTGCAACGCTTGGAGTCGGTTGTTTTGATGACATCGAAGCCACGATAATCGTTTTAATTTCTCTTGCAATTGATTGATCCATTGGATCCAATAAATCTTTAGCTGCTTTAATCGCCAAATGACTTACTTCTTGATCTTGATCTGCAAAGTAGCGTTGAGCTATCCCTGTCCGCTGTTGTATCCATTCATCGCTTGAATCAATTTGAAACTTTTCAATTAACTCAAGATTTGATAACTTATTTTGGGGCAAATAACTCCCCATCTTAATTATTCTACTCATCAATTCTTATCCTTTAATTTAGTTTACCCTTAATCTCATCTAAGAATTGGTTAAGGTTACGCAGCCCTTTTATCAGAGCTTGTGCTTCATCAATTTCAAGATCTGTTAAGGTTTTCTCGACCATATCTGTATGAAATTTATGATGCAAACGATATAATAATTTACCTTTCTTAGTTAGTTTTAAGCGAACGATTCGACGATCTTCTGCCGATTGAACACGTTCAACATAATCTTTCTTGACTAAATTTTGAATCGAGACAGATAATGTCCCTACCGTAATTCCTAACTTATTGGCTACTTGACTAGAAGTTGGATTATCAACCAATCCAATAGCTTCAATCGTATGCATTTCTTTAATCGTAATATCCTTGAACTCACTTGATTTTAGTGATTCTTCTTCTATTTGCATTATTTCATTAAAAATACGGACTAAATAAGAATTAACCTCATCAATGATCTCAAAATCCATTCGTAAAATTCACCTCTTTCATTTAGTTTGATAATCAAACTATTTGATAGTCAAAGTTTATACTAGTTTAAATCTTTTGTCAACTATTGACTCAAAAAAATTTATTGAATGAAAGTAAATAGCCTTATAATATTGATTTAATAGGCTTTAAATAAAAAAACCCTCAAAGATTGTCTTGAACAACCCTTAAGGATTTGAGAATTTTAAAATAACATGCTGATATTCACGATAATTAATATCAATAAATAAATACTAGCAAATAAAATAAAACTTTTTATCGCTTCACCAAAAGCTGGTTTCGCCATATAATTTTGGCGATAAGTCATCACACTTCGATATTGAGGTATTACCCCAATAAAAGCAATCGCACACCACCAAGGTAAATTACCTAATAATAAAAACAATAAGAAAAATAGCCAAGGTAAAGCACTTAACACTTGATATAAGATGATTGCAAAAGGACGCCCGACATAATAGACTAGTGTAAAACGTTCATTTTCGATGTCAGTATCTAAATCACGAATATTATTCGCTAACATAATATTGGCAATTAAGGACACTAAAGGCAACGACATCATAAATATTTCAATTGTATGTAACCAATGCCAATTTAAAGTCATCATTGGAACATTCCACTGAGTTGAAATTAAAAGTGTAGGGTCTTGAATGAAAACGGCCAGAAAAAAGATACCAAATCCCATCGTAAAGCCGGAGAAAAATTCACCATAAGGCGTTCTTGAAATAGGCGTCGGACCATAAGTATACATAATCCCAATAAAGAAACAAATCGCACCTAAAATCAATAATATAGGATCTGTCTTAAAGACTAATATAAATGAAAAAATGATCGCAATCGCTAATAAGACTAATAGAATGATGACCATATTTCTTGGCGATAGATTATAGATACCAATGACATTTTCTTCTTTGATATAACGCTCAGACTTTGCTTTATAATAGTCCATTGTATTATTAATGGCCGTAGTACACATATCAAAAAACAATACCGCTATTATAAATAGTAACGTATTTAAGCCATTAAAAGCTTGATAACGATAAAGTGCCCACATTATTCCAATCAACATGGGAAATACACTGGCTATCTTCGTTTGAATCTCAACGAATTTTAAAAATATTTTGATATTTTCTTTACTCAACAACTTTATACTCCTCATTCGTTAACTTGAATTTATCTTTTAGACCCGATGTTAAATACACACGATGTTCCTTATCGATAAATGCTGCTTCTACACCTTCTAAACTCTCAACAAACTCAATTCCATCTTCGATACCAAATAAGAATAATGACGTTGAAAGACCATCTCCATCGACCGATTCGGGAGCAAAAACAGTCACTCCTGAAATTTCATTATCCAATGGATAACCTGTTTTTGGATCTAAAATATGATGGTAACGTACACCATCCACTTCTAAATAGCGTTCATAAACACCTGAAGTGATTACTGTGTAATCTTTCGTTCTTACTGTACCAACTACCGCACCACGAACTTCATCCGGATCTTGCACCCCAACATTCCATCCTTCTTCATTTGATGGAGATGTCCCCATCACAATAACATTTCCGCCAAGGTTGACAATCGCGGTATTAACACCTGCTGCTTTTAAATATTTGACGACACCACTCCCAATATACCCTTTGGAAATACCACCTAATTCCATTACCATTCCTTCTTCAGCTAATTTAACTGTTTGATTTTTTTCATCTAAAATCACTTTATGGTAATCAATTTTTTTAAGACCCGCATCAATTTCACTTTGTTCAGGCTTACGCGCCGCTTCATCGCCTATGCGCCACAAATTAGTCACCGCTCCAATTGTAATATCAAATTTACCTTTACTTAATTCGGATACTTCTAACGCTTTTTGAATTAATTCAAACGTTTCTGGAGCTACTTTAACAGCTTCTTTTCCTGCTGCTTGATTAATACGATAAACATCGGATCCTTCTAAATTAGTTGAAAATAATTTTTCCATACGTTCAATATAATCAAAAGCCAAGTCCATTACTTCTTCTTGATTTTCATGATAAATTTGAATTTGAACAGCAGTATGTAATAATGATTCTGTGCGCGACAAAGGTGTTTTAACGACCTTCAGTGGTAATTGATCATTTTTGATTGAAGCACCAGTGACGACTTCTGCTTCAGTTGATTCTTCCGCTTGGATTGAAAATGTTGGAACAAATAGCAAAGTACTCATTAACAATAAGCTAAGCTTTTTAACTTTCTCTTTTTTTAACATTCTTTTACATTCCACCTTTTAAAAAACATTAACAACTCCATTTTACTAAAGTTTCACTATACTGTCACTTAAAAGTTAAACATTGGTAGAATATTAACCAGCATCATGCCATGCATAAAAAAGCCTCAAACACGATAATCAGTTTGAGACTTTTCATATTATTTTAAAGTTTTAGCTTTAAAAGATTATTCTGTTAAATAAGATTATTCAGCTGCTACTTCAACTTCAATTGTTTCAGTATCACCTTTAGCTGCTGCTTCTAATAATAAATTAGCATATTCAACGAAAGCATCATAAGTGCTAGTTGCACCTGAAACTACTTCTAAATCAGTTGATTGTTTTTCTACTAATCCAGCATTTAAAGCTTCAACTGCTTCAGCAAATGAAGCACCTGCTTTTTCTTTCATTGAAGTATTATACTCTTCATTTTCAGATTTTAAATTACCATCTTTATCGACCATGTCGTATTTAGATTCTGCAACTTTTCCATCTTTAACAACTAAAGTGAAAGTATGAGCCCATCCACGTTCATCTTCATTAGATTTAAGTGTATATTCACCATCAACTAAAGCAACCTCATCAATATTTGTTTCTTCAGTATCACCTTTAGCTGCTTTTTCTAATAAAGCTGTTGCTGATTTTACAAAGTTTTCTGCAGTATGTGTTGCACCTGAAACCACTTCTACTTCAGCTTCTTGACCTTCTACTAAAGCTGCATTTAATTGTTCAATAGCTTCTTTAGAAGATACGCCCGCTTTGTCTTTCATATTTTTGTTATATTCTTCATCTTCAGTTTTTCTGTCGCCTGCTTCATTGTAGTAGTCGAAATCTGAAGATGTCACTTTACCATCTTTTACTTCGATAGTATGTTTTACTGCCCAACCACGTTCGTCCGGATTACCAACAACAGTATAAGTACCATCTTGTAACCCATCAGTAGCTACTTCTGAATCTTCATCAGTTGTTTCTTCTTCTGAATCAGCTTCTGTTGTTTCTTCTTCTGAATCAGC
>NZ_KV805721.1:0-6319 GCF_001811625.1 Globicatella sp. HMSC072A10
AACACTAATTACTATGTGTTCATTATACAAGGGAGTTAAAATGAAAAAGCAGATTATTTCAGAAGATTCAAAATCACTTACAGCCTTAGTTTTACACGAGTTGAACTTACAGTTTTTGAAGGGGTATCAACCCACATATATTGAGAGAAACGGTTATTGTGTAACGTTATATTTCAAAGAAATAAAATTAAAAGGAGGTGTGATTTAATGGAAGTTAGAATATTCAAAAGTGTAGGTAAGGAAACTGTTGAAAATGAAGTGAATAATTTTATCAACGACAATGCTATTAAAGTAATCGACATTAAATTTGACACTTGTTCAAATTATAATTCAGTAGTTTATTCAATAATGTTAATGTACGAAGATTTGTATCAAAACTAGTAAAATTCCATCTTTTCGCCAACGCTATAAGGGTGGTTGATGGTATAGCCAGCCACATAAAGATGGTACTAAAAATATAAGTTAGATCGATAATTAGGAGGCTATAATATGAGAAAGACATATGAAGTTAAAACTATAACTAATGGTTATGAAGAAATTGAATTCACAAAATATAGAATTAATAATGAAACTAACACTAAATCAATTCTATCAACAAATTTTGATATTGGACTTAGTGTAAGTGATATTTTGGCTGAGTTGTGTGAGGATATGAAATATGATCCATTGCTTGAATATTATATTGGTTCAGGGAATTTTAAACTCCCAAGTATCAGTATGAAGGAATATGATGATAATATTTCGGTATTTATTAGATTCTTTAAAATATAGCAAGTATTAGTGTACTAACTATTTTCTGTTGTCCTAAAGGGGTGAGTAATTGGAAGAATGGCAATTAAATCAATTAAAATGGTACTTATCCTTGCCAAAAACAATCGAATTAATGGAAAAAAAGGCAAAAGTAGTAAGTTCAAGATATTATGCAACTCATTCACTTGTTGGATGCTCATGTAGATTGCTTGATTCTGAATCATATCAACTAAATTATTCTGTAATATGGCATGTTATGGAAATCATTGGTGAAGAAAAGTCTTTGAAGATTCAAATAAATAAGCTAAAACGTAGGTTGAATGCACTTAGTGAAGAATTAACCATTGAGGAACAAAATCGCCTTAGAATTGATTTATTTGCCGATTTAGACCTTCTAAAAAAAGCTTGTGATTGGATGGTTGAACTTGAATATTATTTCAATTCGAATGCAGAGGGAGCTAATGAAAATATTTTTATACCTTCTGAGGCGTTATTGAAAAAAATAGATCAGCAGGAAGAAGAATTATTTGAAATGTTTGGAGTGTAGTCATGCAAAATGTTCATTCAAAAGACAGGAATTTAAAAGTATGGGTTGGACCTTTGACTTTTAGAAATTTTGGTAATTTTATTAAACATAAAAACGAGTTAACGGAAGATGATTTGAAAGAGTTCAACCTATTAGCAAAGTGCATCAAGAAACTACCAAATGAAGTTGGAAAAATGGTGATGTTAAAGTACGTTAAATTAGCTAAATTTAAGCCATATAGCAGTAGAGAAATTAAGTTCTATTATTCGGTAACTAAACGATATAGTGGCAAACCAGCACCGAATAAACGGGTTGCTGAAGAAATGAAATTAACCGTTAAAGAAGTATCGGAATTAGATAAAAAAGCACGTCACCTATTGGCTGATTACATGCTGGAAGAATTGAAGAATGATCATGATTTAGTAAAAGAAAAAAAGGTAGTTAACAAAATAGTCTATTTAGATGAAATTGAAACGTTATTGAACACTTTTAGAAAAAAATATGATGATGTTTCATATAAGGTAAATTGGAATAGCAACACTATTTGTGAAATGAATATTGAATATTCTGTAGTTTATTGGAAAAAGCGAGAAGTAAATTAGAACTGATACAATGATATGTTATTTTTAAATGTAGTTATGTAATATTAGTGAATTAGCGAGGTTTACTAATTAAGTTGGATAAAGGTTAAATGGAAAATAATAAACCAAAAAAAGGAGCAAATTAACATGAAAACATTAGAAGAAATTAAACAAGAATTTCAAAATATTATTACAAAGCACGATAAGGATTTAGAGGAAACTTCTAAATTATTCGATTCAATTTCTGAAAAAATTGAGTTATTAAACAATCAACTTATTACAGCAGAAGAAGATAATGATTATGAGGAATATGATAAAGTAAAAAAAGAATTATGGACAGCAGAAAACACTTTAGAGCTAGTAAACAAAAAAATAAATACACTTCAAAATAAACCTTTAATTTCAAAGGAAGAATTTAAGCAGTATTCAGATATGATTAAGCGTTTAGATGGTGAGAAACAAAAAGAATTATTATCTAAAGTAAGGTTAATTCTAGAAGATATTGACATTGTTAAGAAGGAATCTTATGAATCACTAGAAGAGGCTAAAAAATTAATGGCTACATTGACTAAGAATCTATGTTATATGCAAGTTGATGATGCTGATCATCCTTATAATCGAACGGAATCAGGCGCTTTAAATTTAGAATACTCTAGATACAATCCTAGAAATGTTGTCGGAGTGGTATTGGAAAAACACGAAAACAGTATCAAAGAATTTATTAATAATTTCAACAAATAAATATGAGGTGATTATATGAGAACAGATCTATTTGAATATATGAATAGTTTAGAAGAAAGAGTTGCACTTAAGGAGCAAGAAAGAATAGAAAAACAAAAAGAACAATATCAAAAACAGTTAGAGAACCAAGAAAAAGAACAACGTGAACTTCAAAATTTACTTAATAAAGTTGGTGAAAAAATTGAAATTGAAAATCGTGAAAAAGCAGAGCAGGAATACCAAGAAGAACTAGCGAAAAAAGAAAAGGAACTGAAAGATACGATTAATAAAAAGCATCATTTAAAAACAGAGGAAGAGAAAGCAATTGATAATGATTTAAGAAATATGTTATCAAGAATGAATTTAAATGACTAACTATGAATTTATTTGATTTATTAAAAGGTTATAAGCAAATACAATTTGATAACCAATTACTAGAGTGGAAGATTGCAAAAGACATTCTTGAATTAGATCGTAGAGATGTCCGTGAGGATATTAGTGAATTGTTTGAAGGCTTACTCCCGATACCAACTGATGAGGAGCTAAGAGACAGGATAGAAAGCCTATCAAAGGAACTGAAATATAATATTGAAATGATTAATAAGACAAATCAAATACTAAATATATTTGATGAGAAAGATCAAAACATTTTAAAGATGAGATACATTGAAGGAAAAACAAACTCCCAGATTGCCCATGCAATGGGGTACTCCCATACAACTATACGAATAAGGATTACAATATTAATGGAGTTTGTTAATTTAATAGATAAGTACAATAATCTAAATATTTAATTTTTAAAAAAGATAATGGTTCTAATCTATTAGAACGCACTAGGAAGTTAGTAGACAAGAGGGGGCATACCACCCCCTCCCCGTGTGTGCGCTGACCTTCATGCAGCACTGTACATTTTTTCGTGTGAGAGAGAAACGAAATTAAGGAGTTGATAAATTTTGAAGTGCATATTATGTGGTATCGACAAGGAGTTAACGGATATTAACTTTCACGTTAAGAAAAAAAGCAAAACAGGCTTTGATTCTAGGTGTAAGGAATGTAGAAAAGAACTAGATAAAGAACGATATGAGAAGAAACGTGAGAAAATTCTAGCTCAAAAACGAGAATACTATCAACGGAAGAAGGAACGAGAGCTTAATAATGGTTAAAACAGTAGTATTCCTATGTGGATTAATAGGTTCTGGAAAATCAACATATGCAATTAATAACTTCAAAGCTTTTACTGATTTGGATTTGATAAAAGGTTATTCAACTAAACAAATGCAAATAGATTGGACTAAGCGTTTACTGGAAACCAATGATACAGTATGTCACATTACTTCATTTCCGAGTGACTTAGAAGAAATTGAGTTTGAAGGAATTAATAAAATATATTATTGGATGGATACAACACTTGAACAATCGGTAACTAATATTCTTATTAGAAGCAGAAAACGTGATATTGAGAATTTTGGGTCTGTTATTTTGGCCAATAAAAAATATATGAAAATGTTTTATGATTCAAAACATAAGTGGGTAAAAATTAAAGTATTTCAAACCATAGATCATCAAATTTAGAATAACGTGTTGCTTTAATCCACGTTCTAAGGCCATTTCAGAACGATAGATGGACAATCTATCATGAAACTAACGTATAACCCCCATCATATATTGGTGGGGGATTTTAATGCTTGTTTTTAATTCGAAAGTATAATAACATATAGCATAAATAATGCTTAACTAGATTTAACAATTTTTTTATTCAATTAAACCATAGTGTAGTTATCACATTTTAATTGAATTTGTATAAAATCAATGACTATATATTGTGAGGTGTAATTTTGATAAATATATATTGTGATGAATCATGTCATCTAGAAAATGATAATAAAAAAGTAATGGTAATAGGTGGAATAGCTTGTCCAGATTATGCTTCTAGGAAAGTTTATGAAGATATAAAAGCGATAAAAATAAAGCATGGAATTTCTGTCAGACGAGAAATAAAATGGAGCAAGGTTTCTAAGGGAGAAAGAAAATATTATTTAGATTTAGTAAATTATTTCTTTGATAATGAGTTACTGAGGTTAAGATGTGTCCTACTACCGGATAAATCAATACTAAGACACTCAGATTTTTCTCAAACCCATGATGACTTTTACTATAAAATGTATTACTATGTATTGTCGTTTTTTTTAGGAGACTCAGATGACATTAATGTTTATATTGATATTAAAGACACTAATAGTATGTTAAAAATAAAAAAATTAAAAAAAGTTCTGGAAAATAAATCTTATTCCCAAAAGAATAACATTGATAAAATCCAGCAAATTAGATCACATGAAAGTTCAATTATACAATTGGCGGATATGATGATTGGAGCTATTTCATACTTAAACAGAAAACTTGAATCAAATGAGACAAAAATGGAAATTTGTTCATTAATTAAAGAAAGGTCTGGCCAAAATCTGAATAGGACTACATCTTTAAGTAATGATAAATTTAATATTCTAGTTTTAGATCGTTTATTTTAGGAGATAAATATATGTGTAAATGTCCTAAATTAGAAAAAATAGTAGAATTAAATGACTACAATGGAAATTTTGAAAAATACAATGATTATTTGTATGAAATTTTTTTGCGTGATTTATATAATAATAAACTTTATTATAATAACAAAAGTATTGCATTAAGAAGGTACCCTGAATTTAATGGGAAGCAAGATGCATTTTATCACTTGACTTGCAAATTTTTTGAAAATAACTCTGATGAAAGATTGCCTGACCTTAGACGTTGTGAGAGGTTACATTGGATTAAACCAGGCATTGAAACAAATCATATTGCTGAATGTGGTAAGAAATGTTTTTTTATTTATGAAAAAAACATAAGAGGAAAAAATAAAGTGCATATGTTAAATGTTGAAGATAGATATTTAATAGTTTTAGAAGAAAGAAAAGACTACTATTTACTCTCAACAGCTTTTTATATTGATAATGATAAAACGTTAGAAAGAAAAATGAAAGATTATAATAGATATGTAAATAGCTAAAGGCGCCCATTTAAGTAATGGACGCCTTCGAGATCTCCTTCAACATCATGGTTGATGAGTTATTATTATATTATAACTCATTTTTGTCTTTGTCAATATATACGCATAAGAATATTTTAATTCATAAAAAAACACTGGTGTGCCTGGTAGTTTTGTTGCGTGACTAACTCATACTAAAAAGTGCATATTTTTTGACTATATGACTAACTTTATGACTAACTTTGTAGCAAAAGACAGAATTTATGAGCAATTAATTTTAGACTAAATATTGATTTATCTAGGTTAAACAACTGATAGTACTCACCAAAATATTAATTAATATAAAACCAGGTCTTAAGAAAGCTCGTAAAGCTTCACAATTCTCAAAACGTTAGGCTGCAGCTGTTGCGAACTTGTTCGCTTACAGATGGAGTTCCTCAACTTGCCATTGCAAGTTGAGTTCAATTGAAAATATATCAACGTTTCAAGCACTTTCTCGGTCTGTTCGAGAAGGTGCTTTTTTTGCGTTGAATACGTTTTGAATACGTTAGCAGTTTTGAGAGATATGTTCTGCGAAGATATTTCCAATCTCTTTTTTCTTTTTCTTGTTAATATGGCTGTAAACTTCTAGAACCATCTCAGTATTTTCATGACCCATTCGTTCCTGAACTTCTTTAATTGACACACCTGCTGTATATGTCAAATGAAAAAGGGACCACTTTG
>NZ_KV805722.1:0-239 GCF_001811625.1 Globicatella sp. HMSC072A10
GTGTGATAGTGGATGAAAAGATTAATCTAGAGCAATTACAGGCATTAATCCGACAAAGTTATCAATTGGTAGAAGGTTGAGTAAATACAACTAAAAATATTATAAATCCATTTGAAAATAGGTCGGCTTGTGTTGATACAACTGAATCGGATAACTTACTGATCAATAGGCAGTGCTATCTTATTTTCTTAAGTCGATAAGGTGATATTTTTGTTAATAGTCTCAAATATATTTATAAT
>NZ_KV805723.1:0-9536 GCF_001811625.1 Globicatella sp. HMSC072A10
TTTAGCTTACCAACAGTTATTTTACACTAAGGATAGTAATTTAATGAGTTTTATCTGATGAAGGCGGTTCATAAAAATTCAATCTAATAATTTAGAGCGCACCCTCTCGTCTAAAGTGTATATTAAGTTGAAAATTAAGTTTAGCCGTTAACTAAAATAGCTAAGACCATAATTTTTTCAATAGAAGGTCTTTAACACTGTTTGACAAATGATATCATCTGGTCATTCCATTAAACAAACCTTATTTCCTAATATAAGATAAACACCCAGCCTAACGCGCGCAAACTATCTCTTTCCCCTCAAAAAAGTCGGCATCAACATGAGGACGGAAACAGTTTGATTCATTAGGCTTTCTTTCCCTTCACAAAAAAGTCGGCTCAATCACTTGGATAGTGGAAACATCATACTGTGCGCTTGCTTCTCACAAAAAAAAGCAGGCATCAATAGTAAAAATTAAAGAATTTTCACTATTTGCCTACTCTCGCAAATTAATATAATGTTGTATAAGATTGATTCCTACTGGATAAATTAGCGACCATTTTGACTGCTTAAAACACGCTCATTATCTGTTAAGAACAATTGTTGCATACGATGAAAAGCTGATAATTTGTTAAGTCTTTCGTACAAGACAAAAGCCGCTATCGCTCCCATTACACAAGCGCCCATAAAACGTGGTGTGTAAATTAACCAGTGTAAATCTGTTTTGACTCCGGTAAACCAAACCATAACCGGATAACTTAATAATGATCCTACGACGCCTGTGCCGATAAATTCACCTAGCGCTGCTGCCCAGAAATTACGTGTCTTCCAATAACCTAATCCTGCAAATAATGCTCCAAAAACAGCGCCAGTTAAAGCTAATGGCGGAATTCCCATCATTAACATACGAATAATACCACAGATTAAAGCCATTAAAAAGGTATATAAAGGGCTCATAAAACTGGCTGCGATAATATTAATCACACTCGACATCGGTGCCATCCCTTCAATTCGTAAAATTGGTGATAACACCACGTCTAAGGCAATCATCAGTGATAAAATCATTAGCTTTTGAGTTTGTTTATGTGTATTTATTTGAATCATTCCCTCTCATTATGGATTATTATTTTTCGTATCGGGTTTCCCAATCTTCACCGTCATAGCACATCGTCCAGAATTGATATTCATAGTAAGACGTTTTAATAATGATTTCTTCTAGACGTTTTAAGGTTGCTTCTGGTAAATCTTTAGCCATCTCGTCCATTAAATTTTTCATATCAGTAGCTAAAGTTTGGAATTCTTCGCCCGCATACATTTCGATCCATTGTTGGTAAGGATTGTTTTCAGGACTTTGTTTCGCTAATGCTTCGCCGACATAAGCGTATGACCAAGCACAAGTTAATAAGGCCGTTACCGCATATTCTGCGCCACCCGCTTGGGCATGATTTAACATATAAGAAGTATAGGCTGTATTGGTTGGCCACATTTTTGTTTGTAATAATTCTGCTTCACTAATCCCAAATTGAGCTGAAAATTGACGGTGTAATTCCATCTCCATCTCTAAAGTCCCAAATAATGCTTTTGAAAAACTACGCATCATCGATAAATCGGTCGACTTGGCTACGCCTAGAGCCATTAATTTTGAATACTCAACTAAATAAACATAATCTTGCGTTAACCAACGTTGAAATTTCTCTTTAGCCAGCGTACCTTCTCCTAATCCCTTTACAAATGGGTGTTCTAAATACGATGCCCAAATCGATTCAACTTTTGGATACACACGTTCAGTAAATTTTGTCATGACGTTATTCCTCCTTATATTTTAGGAACAAAAAAATACCCACCTTTAAAGATAAAGTGTGCGCATTAAATCGGGTGCAGTCCAACAAAAATTAAACTAGCTGATTAAATTAAGCACACTTCCCTACGTCAGTATTAACTGAATCAGGTTCAAAGGGTCAATTTCTCTCTCAGCATTTTCATGCTCCCCTAGTGTCACTAATAGACTAGCAAATTAATCTTGGATTGTAAAGGGGGATATGCTTAATTAAATAATGGTCCACTCCCTACCACTATGTCATGAATCAAAGACCAATAAAATCGACATTCTATCTCCATCGCCTGTCTGGTCCACTTAGCGTCGTAATGAAACTTGCTAATTTTGGGCATTAATAAACAGAATTGTTAACTTTTTATTACAGCTAGTACTCAGTAACCTGGCTTATATTACTTTTTTATAAACCATGAATCAAATCCTTTGTTCAACTTATCTGCTTGACATTGACTATCACTTGATTTATTCTAATAGACAGATAGAGTTTCTTTGTGAAATCAAAGGGTCTCTTTTAACAATTGAATCCATTTATTTTAAACTAGGGGAGCCAATGCGCTGAGAGTAGGTTTCTGAAATGTTCCTTGACCCTTGACCTGATGTAGTTAGTACTACCGTAGGGATGTTTACAATTTTGTTTTACTGTACACATTTTGATCAGTCAAGACTCAGTATGCTTTGGGCCGGTTTCCTAGAAACGGGTCTTTTTTTTGAGCAAATGGATAGAAAGGAGTCTTGGATGATTGAAATAAAAAACGTCTCATTTACCTACCCCGACTTTAAAGGCGAGAAGACATTACAAAATGTCAACCTCAACTTTCCTAAAGGTGAATTTATTTCGCTAATCGGTAAAAGCGGCAGTGGTAAGAGTACGCTATTTAAATTACTGACTACGCAATTTCAACCCGATGCGGGCCAAATTCTCTTTGATGGACGACCGATTCAATTAGGTGATGTCGGTTATATGCCACAAAAAGATTTGTTACTTCCTTGGGCGACGATTTTGGAAAATGTTAGACTCAGTGGCAAACTTGATAAGCAACATCCTGTTTCGAAAGAAAAAGCGTTAGAGTGGTTGGATAAGGCGGGTTTAAAAGATTATGCCTATTCTCTACCGAAAGATCTATCAGGTGGAATGCGTCAGCGCGCTGCTTTCGTACGGACGATTTTGGCCAATAAGCCAGTACTACTGCTCGATGAACCTTTTGGAGCATTAGACAGTTTTACGCAATACGAAATGCAACAATGGTTACTATCACTGTGGCAAGAATTAAATAAAACAATTATTTTTATTACGCATAATATCGATGAAGCTGTACTTTTAAGTAATCGTGTCTATTTATTACAAAACTGGCATAATGGCGACGATACCCAAATCAAAGAGTGGCACATTGATTTGCCACGTCCACGACCGAAAGACATTCGTTATCATGCTCAATTTATTGAGTATAAAAAAGCTTTGGAGGTGGCCGTCCATGAATAAACTACGACAGTTAATTCAACGTTACTGGCCTTTCCTATCTGTTTCAGCTGTTCTATTAGTCATTATCGAATGGGCGGTTGCTAGAGAATGGGTACCAAAGTTTATCATTCCGAGACCAAGTGATGTGATTAAGACCCTCTTTACCCAAGCACCACAACTATGGACGCACACTCAAGCAACTTTATTAGAAGTCATCGTAGGCGTAGCCTTTTCAATCGGACTTGGTTTATTGATTGGTATTCTACTCTATTATTCTGATTTTATCGAGCGGGCATTTTATCCTTTTGTCCTGATTTCGCAAACGATCCCGACCATCGCCTTGTCCCCCATCTTTGTACTGTGGTTTGGTTATAGTTTATGGACCAAAGTAGCGATTATCTTTTTGATTACCTTTTTCCCCGTCGTGGTGAGTGTCTTCGATGGCTTAAAACGAACGGATGAAGAGTATCTCGAATTATTCAGAGTGATGGGTGCGTCAAAATGGCAAATGTTTAGCCAATTACAATGGAAATTCGCGCTACCGTCCATCTACTCGGGTTTAAAAATGTCCGTTGTCTATTCTTTAATCGGGGCAGTCATTGGAGAATGGCTTGGTGGCTCTGAAGGGTTAGGTTATTATATCCGTCGGATGTCCAGTAGTATTAAATCTGAAGGTGTGTTTGCCGGTATTTTGGTACTATCCTTAATTGGTATTCTATTATTTAACCTCGTCGGATTATTAGAAAATCGTTCATTAAAATATTTATATACAGAAAAGAGGAAATAAAAATGAAAAAATTAGTTGTCAGATTCTTAAGTTTATTAATGGCCTTAACGGTGTTACCATGGATGCCGCAATCAGTACAAGCCGAAGAAAAGATGGATTTATCCTTAATGTTAGACTGGTATCCAAATGCGAACCATGTTCCAATCTATGTGGCGATTAAAGAAGGTTATTTTGAAGAAGAAGGATTAAACTTAACGATTAATATGCCTGCTGAAGCAGATGATCCAATTAAATTAGCCGGTGCTGGTCAAACGGATATTGCGGTGAGTTATCCAGCGGTATTAATGCAAGCAGTAGCTGAAGGTATTCCAGCGAAAGCCATCGGTTCATTAGTACAACAACGTTTAGATGCTGTCATGTACAAAAAAGAGTCTGGTATTACGACTCCAAAAGATTTAGAAGGTAAAAAAGTAGGTTACTCAGCGACCACTATTTCTGAAAATATTATTGAAGCGATGATGGAACATGACGGTGCAAGTTATGACAAAGCGGAAATGGTTAATGTTGGATGGGACTTAATCCCCGCTTTAGCAACAGATAAAGTCGATGCATTAATTGGCGCTTATACTAATCACGAATTATTAATGTTACAAAAAGAAGGTTATGACGTTGATTACTTTGACTTCACAGAGTTTGGAGTGCCAGATTCCGATGAATTAATCTTCGTAGCGGGCAATGACACCATCGAAGCCAAAAAACCGGAACTACAAGCGTTTATGCGTGCATTGAAAAAAGGGTTTGATAAAGCATTAGAAGATCCTGAAGCAGCGATTGAAACGATTTTTGAAAATGAAGATAATGCTTATGTATTAGATAAAGAAATCGAATTTCAATCTTGGGCATTATTACAACATTACATGGTAAGTAAAGATGACTTTGGTAACTTAGTTGTTGATGACTATGTAGCCTTTGCTAAGTTCTTATCTGATAAAGGTTCAATTGCTAAAGAATTAACAGCTGAAGAGTTAGTGGATGATTTAAGTAAATAATCAAGATGAATGGAGGGTCAGTAGCAAACAGAAAATCAGTGGTTTTCAAATTAGCTACCCCCTCCTATCTTTTATAATAGAAAGTTGGATAAGTTATGAATGAGCAAATGACGTTTTATCTCGATCAAATCGTCAAACAAAACCCTTTAATCAATTGTTTAACTAATAAAGTAACCACCAATTTCCAGGCCAATGCCCTATTAGCTATAGGTGCTTCCCCGATTATGACCGATGAACCGGATGCCAGTCCCTTAGTATCGGCTCAATCTCAAGCGATTGTCATTAATATCGGATCTCCATTTAATCAAGATAAAATGGAGGCGATTGAGCTTTCCATAAAAGCGGCTAATGACAAACAAATTCCGGTTATCATCGATCCGGTAGGGGTAGCGGCACTTTCCAATCGGCTTGCCTATGTTGAACATTTATTAAGTGAATACGATATCGCCGCTGTTTGCGGTAATTATTCCGAAATTGCTGCCTTAGCTGGAGCGAAAAGTAATGGTAAAGGCGTGGATGGTGGTCATCCTGAAGGTGAAATGACCGATCATTTACTAAAAGTAGCCAACCTTTATCAAACAGTGGTGGTGGCTACTGGCAAAACTGATTATATCGCTAATCAAACGGCTGTCTATACCCATCAATATGGCGATGCTTTACTCGGTTATGTAACCGGCACTGGTTGTGTCGCGACGACCATCGTCGCCGCTTTTATCAGTCAAGCGCCTACGCCAGCTGACTATTTAACGGCAGCCACTTTAGCGACCGGATTTTATGCTTGGTGTGGAGGCCGTGCCGTTCAAGTGACTACCGGACCTGGTGATTTACCGATTCATTTATTAAACCAATTATATGAACACTCGGTCAAAGCAAATGATAAAAAAACATATGATAACGAATTAACAAACCTAGTAATTAAACAAGAAAGGATGTCAAACAATGACTAATACACATTACCCAGTGGTCATGACCATTGCCGGTTCAGACAGTGGCGGTGGTGCTGGGATTCAAGCGGATTTAAAAACTTTTATGTCTTTAGAAACCTTTGGTACTTCTGCTTTAACGGCCGTAACGGTGCAAAATTCTTTAGGGGTTCACGGCATTCAACCAATGGATTTAGAGATTATTAGTGGCCAAATTAATCATGTCGCGAGTGACTTCGAAATTCAAGCCGTCAAAACCGGTATGTTACATGATAGTCAAGTGATTCAAACAGTGGCTGAAGCCATTAAACAAAACAAACTGCAAACGCGCTTAGTGATCGATCCGGTAATGATTGCGAAAGGTGGTGCCTCTTTATTATTAGAAGAAGCTCAAAATACTTTACGCACACAGTTATTACCATTAGGAAAAGTAATTACTCCTAATATTCCAGAGGCGGAAGTTTTATCGGGCATTGCGATTACTAATGATCAAGAACGCCAACAAGCAGCTGAAAAATTATTAACCTTCGGTGTCGAAGCAGTCATCATTAAAGGCGGTCATCGTTATTCAAAAGATAATTTAGCTGAAGATTATTTCCTCAATCAACATGGCAAGACCTTCACCTTAACCAGTCCTCGTATTGAGACACCGCATACCCATGGTACCGGATGTACGTTTTCAGCGGCTATTACGGCATTTTTAGCAAAAGGATTATCGGTTGAAGAAGCAGTCTATCATGCAAAAGCCTATATTCACGCTGCTATTAGTCACACGCTCGGTATCGGACACGGTCATGGCCCAACCAACCATTGGGCTTATGCAAAAGATCCACAAGCCGCATTGCAAGAGGTCACGATTCATGAATAGATGTCAATGGAGTACATTAAAAAAAGCGCCACAACAAGACGCTTTCCCTATTTATTTTATTTTAGGTACGCAACAATTTCCACAATTAGAAAAAGCCGCACAAATTGAAAAGTTTATGGCCGTGCTAACAGAAGCTTGCCAACATGGCATTCGTTATTTTCAATTCCGTGATAAAGATGGGTCCATTCTAACGGATATAGAGCGATTGGACCTAGCACAAAAAGCACAAGCCATCTGTCAACAATACAATGTCATTTTTTTCATTAATGATGATGTTGAAATGGCCATTCAACTTCAAGCTGATGGCTTACATATCGGTCAAACAGATCCACAAGCACAAAAAGTACGCGACTTAATTGGTGATAATATGCTATTAGGCGTGTCTGCTCACACTGTTGAACAAGTGCAACAAGCGATTGCTGACGGTGCCGATTATGTTGGCTGTGGACCGATTTTTACTACACAATCAAAAGTAAATGTCCGCCCGGCCATTGGTCCTGAATTATTCAGCCAATTACAAGCCGTTAATCCTGATTTTCCGGTTTTTGCGATTGGCGGAATACATTTAGATAATGTCGCACAAGTTCAACAAATGAATCCTGATGCGATTTGCGTTATTTCCGAAATTAGCGCATCCAACGACATTAAGATGGCCATTCAACAATTGAGCCACGCTTAAATCCCTTTAATTATACTTATTCCTTTTATAAACCTTTGGCATTTTTAACCAGTGAATACTTTCCACACAACTTTTATTTGCCATTCATTGTTCCCGAATAAAATGCCAACAAATATAACCTAGCAGACAACGGATAGTCAAGGCTGACTTCTCATTGAAGTCAGGTCCGGATTATCAGTCACTGCTAGGTTTTTTGTTACACACTGGAACGCATTAATTATTTACCTAAATGTTCAATCGTCATGACATCGGGAATTTCATCAACATCTATTGCGCCAGTTTTAATAAAATCAGCTAATACCCCACGGAATTGACGTCCATAATAATCAACTGATTCTTTCGTCATCCCTAAAAGAATTGGCGATTGCGGGTGATTATTGCCAAAAGCTAAACTCAAATCAATCGTATGGCTAGCTCCTAAGAGATGTCCTTCTCCCCAATGCATTAAATAATAATACATCGCTCTTTGCGAATTGGCATAACGTTGCGCAAAAGATTCCGCACCGTCTATAAAAATATCGTGTGACAATGTTTTTAATTTCTGTTCGATCAAGCGTTTAATGCCAGGTAAACTGCCCGCTAATTTTAAATAACTATCTTCGCCAATAAAAGCCGCCGCTTCACGTGTTGTGACCCCAATTAACACATCTAAGCGTTGCGTAGCTTTTGTCCAAGCAGCTTCAGCCTCTTCCCTCGTTGGTAATGGATAAACGCCATAATGTGGTGCAAAGAACATGTTTTTGGCATAACCTTCTTCGTCTATATTGGCTATCATTTGATCTTGTTTCGCTAGTATTTCTTCAAGCGTCGCGTCGATTGGCAATTGGTTATAAGCAGCTAACATTTGACGATTCATTTCATTACGATCATCCATCGTCGCAAAAGGTGAACTGGCGATTATCACTTTTTGGAACAGTTCTTGTGTTCCTTGTGCAATCATTAAATATTGGACTGCATTGGCACCAGCCGATTCGCCGTAAAGCGTCATTTGTTGGTTATCGCCACCAAAATAGCCTATGTTACGATGAATCCATTTTAAAGCTTCTATTTGGTCTAATAATCCTAAATTAGCGAAATGCCCGTCACGGTCTCTTAAATAACCTAAAACGCCCAGACGATAACTAATACTCACCACAATTATGCGATGTTCCGATACTAGTAATTGCGGGTCATAAGATTTTATATCAATACCCCCATTTCCATAACCACCACCATGAATCCATACTAACACTGGAAGTTTCTCATTTGGTTGAATATCTTTTGGCAATGTAATCGATAAATACTGTCCAAATTCATCTTGAGGAATCGCATCATATTGGACTCCACCATAGAACTCCTCAAATCCCGAGCGATTTTGTACACTTAAAGGAGCGGGGGTCATCATGTCAAAGCCCCCTTCAGGATAGGTATACATTTCAGGGGCGCCGTAACGTTCTGAAATGGCATAACGAATTCCTTGAACGCGCAGAACCGTTTCATCTTCCCATCCTCTAAACGTGCCATTATCAGTCTGCCACTGTAGTTTTTGACGACTATTTTGACTGTTGATTAAATCTCTCATAGTCGGTTGAATCCGATAAGTACCTAATGGTAGTCGCTTTGCTAAATCGACTTTTTTATAAGTCCAAGCAGCTAATCCAAGTGCTCCAAAACTACTTAAGCCACCTAAGATAAATTTTTGGTATGTTTTCATATAATAGTCTCCCTCGATAAAAATTAATTGTCTCAATGTAAATTTATCATATCAAAATCCAGTTCGACTGACTAGCCTTAGGCGTTCATTAAAGCTATCACGCTCCGGGTAAACTCACCTACATTAGATGATCAAAAAGCTATCACGTTCTGAGTCAATGGACTAGCATCAGATTATAAAAAACGGACAAAATCCGACAAACTAACTAGTATTAGCTTATCAAAACACTATGATGCTGCCGCTCCAACGCACCGGAATCAGTCGTGAAAGATGAACAAAATCCGACAAACTAGCTAGTATTAGCTTATCAAAACGCTATGATGCT
>NZ_KV805723.1:9636-38198 GCF_001811625.1 Globicatella sp. HMSC072A10
TTATCAAAACGCTATGATGCTACCAGACCAACTTTTCGGCTTCAGTCATGAAAAATGACAAAATCCGACTAACTAACTAGTATTAGCTTGTCAAAACGCTATGATGCTACCAGACCAACACACTGGCATCAGTCGTAAAAAAAGGACAAAATCGCCCGAATGACCGGCATCAAACAATAAAAAAAGCTATCAAAATCCTTCCAATACACGAAGTATTTGAAATTCATTTGATAGCTTTGTCGCTATATGTTACGAAGGTTAGACATAAACTTTTTAAAAGCTATCTAGTCATACCTCTAGTTTTAAATCAAGAGTGACCTTCTTTATTTTGCAAATTGACTTTGATACAATTCGTAATAAAATCCTTTTTGATCTAATAAACTTTGATGGTTCCCTTGTTCAATAATTTGACCATCCTTCATCACTAAAATACGGTCAGCTTCTTGAATCGTTGAAAGTCGATGGGCAATAACAAAACTTGTCCGTCCTTTCATTAAACGAGCCATCGCTTTTTGAATCAGTTGCTCTAAACGTGTATCGACTGAACTGGTTGCTTCATCTAAAATCAAGATTTTTGGATTCGATAATAACGCACGGGCGATGGTTAATAATTGTTTTTGTCCTAATGAAATATTACTTGATTCTTGATTCATTAGCATTTGATAACCACCCGGTAAAGTACGGATAAAATGATCGACATTGGCTGCTTTAGCTGCTGCTACAATTTCTTCATCGGTCGCATCGAGATTACCGAATCGCAGGTTTTCATTAATGGTTGCTTCATATAACCAAGCATCTTGTAAAACCATACCGAATTGTTGACGATATTCTTGTCTTGGTAAATCACGAATATCAATGCCATCCACTTTGATAGAACCCTTCGTGACATCATAGAATCGCATTAGCAAGTTAATCATCGTTGTTTTACCGGCACCGGTTGGCCCGACAATCGCCACCATTTCTCCGGGTTGCACTTCCACATTGAAGTTTTGAATTAAGGGCTGCTCTGGATTATATGCAAAGGACACATTGTCGAATTGCACATGCCCTGTTAAAGGTTTGGTTAAATGTTGAGTGCCTTCTGACACTTCTTCCTCTTCATCTAACACTTCAAAAATACGATCAAGGGCCGCTTTAGCACTTTGTAATGGACCCGATAATTGGGTAATCGTTTGAATCGGTTGGTTAACTTGCCATACATATTGTACAAAAGCTTGTAAGTTACCAATCGTTAATTTACCCGCCATTACCATTTGCCCACCAAAGAAGGCTAATAATAAATAAGTAATATGAGAGACAACGCTGACAAAAGGCACCATTAAAGAAGAAATAAAACTTGCTTTAAAACCAGTTTGTTCTAAGTCATCTGTAATTCGTTGAAAATCTTCACGTGCATTATCTTCACGACCATATAATTTAATGACATTAAAGCCAGAAAAATTCTCTTGAATATAACCATTCATTTCTCCTAAAATTTTAGCTTGTCGTTTGAAATAAGGTTGTGATTTTTTCAAAATTGCTTGCGCTACAAAATAGGAAATAGGCATACTAATAAAAATGATAGTACCTAATAAAGGATTTAAAATTAACATCATCACAATAACAAGCACAATACTTAAAATCGCATTGATGACTTGTAAAATACTTTGTTGTAAAGCATTGGATACAGACTCAACATCATTTGTTAAACGTCCTAATAAATCACCAAATGAATGATCATCAATATACGAAACGGGTAGTTTATTTAATTTGGCATTTAAATCACGACGAATATCATGCATCGCTCCTTGTACTGCTTCCGTAATATAGTAGTTAGAACCATAAGTGGTTGTTTGCCATAATAACCCTCTAAAGAAGTAAATAACTAACCAAATGATGATAAAGCGATAGTTAATCCCTGCGCCTGGAACGCCTTGCATCATTTCGGTGACATTTTGAGTAATCTCCGTCATAATCAAACCTAATACATAAGGTTCTAGCACATTCATAATGGCTGCAAATACTGTATAAAATAAAGATAAAAATACCGCAGAGCGATAGTGTTTCAAATAATCCCACGCTCTTAAAAAAACATTACGTTGTTTCATTTATATCGCTCCTTTCTATTCTTCTGCCATTGACTGTTGATTTAATTGGGAGTTGGCAATTTCTCGATAAATTTGATTTGTTTTTAATAATTCTTCGTGAGTGCCTCGTCCGACAATTTCCCCTTCATCTAAGACAATGATTTGATCCGCATTCATAATCGTCCCGACTCTTTGGGCAACGATTAATACGGTTGATTCTTTCGTAACTTCTTTTAAGCGACGTCTTAATTCCGCATCGGTACGATAATCCAAAGCTGAAAAACTATCATCAAAGATAAAGATTTCCGGTTGTTTTACGACAGCTCTCGCAATCGAAAGACGTTGTTTTTGCCCACCTGAAAGGTTTACGCCACCTTCCGCAAGATGCGTTTGGAATCGTTCTTGAGTTCGTTTAATAAAGTCACTGGCTTGTGATACATCACTGGCTTTTTCTAATTCTTTATCTGTCGCATTATATTTACCATAACGTAAGTTCTCGCCAATTGTTCCCGTAAATAATAGAGCTTTTTGTGGTATGAAACCAATCTTTTGACGTAAAGCTTTCAAATTATAATCGCGAACGTCAACCCCATCCACTAAAATTTTCCCTAAACTGACATCAAAGAAACGTGGAATTAGCTGAACTAAAGTTGATTTTCCACTACCGGTACTTCCAATAAAGGCAATGGTTTCACCCGGTTTGGTTTTAAAACTAATATTATGTAGAACTGGAATTTCAGTTTCACCAGGATAGGCAAAAGTTACATTGTCAAATTCTAAGTAGCCTTTTTGTTCAGTCTCGGTGATACCATTAGGATTAGGATCAATCGAAATGGGTAAGTCTAAAATTTCTTGTAGACGACTAGCTGAAACCGCTGTACGTGGGTACATCATAAATAAGTTTGCGAATAGCATAAAGGAGAATAAGGCATGGAAAGCATATTCAATGAAAGCTACTAAATCCCCTACTTGTAAATTACCTTGTTCAATGGGTTTTAAAGCAAACCACATAATTAAGACAATAATCCAAATTAACACGTGGGTAAATAAACTTGGCGCTAAGGCTAATAATTTAAAGAGTGATTTAGAAGTATCGGCATAAATGGTATTTTGAGTTTCAAAACGCTCTTCTTGATATTCTTCACGAGCAAAAGCACGAATCACTCGTAGACCGGTCAAGTTTTCTCTGGCATATTGATTCACACGATCTAAAGTAGCTTGTTGTTTTTCCGATAAAGGACGAGATTTAACCGCTATCCAATAGATAGAATAGCCAATAATCGGTATCGCAAATAATAATAACCAAGCTAATGAAGGACTTGTAATTAAAATCATCACCATACTAAAGAACATCATTAAGGGGGTAACGACACCCATTCTTAAAGACATATCGGCGAATTGCATTAATACAAAAGCATCACTTGAAACACGTGTGACTAAGGATGAAACACCAATTTGTTCATATTCATGGTGCGAATATTGTTGAATTTTATCAAATAAATCATTACGCATTTCCTTAATCATTAAGGTCGTTAATTTACTAGAAGCATATGATAAGATGATGCGCCCGAAGAGTCCGGCAATGATTAAGATAAACATCATCAAAGCCCAAAAATAAAGTCTTTCTTGATTCTTAGGCAAAATGCCCTCATCAATCATACGTGCAAGGATAGTTGGTAAACCTAAGTTTATCGCCACAAAAAAAATAGCCCCAAGGCCATCCAATGCAAGCAGTTTTGGATATTTTTTTAAATAACTAAAAATATATTTCATCTTGTTTTTCTTCCCCTTTCTTTTCTTTACTTTTCAATAGTAAACATTTTTTAAAATAAAATCAAATACAAAGTTTAAGATTACGTTTTCAAATCATGGGTTTTGGATAGTGCTTCTTGATAGTGCTTTTTTTTAAAGTGTTGCTTGATGATATTATTTAATGATACTGTTTGATGATACTATTTGATGATGATGTTTAAAGGAACTGCTTGAAAATGGCATTTCGTGCAATCATTATTTTAGAGCAATCAATGATTAAAGTTTGGTCGCTAGCATTGCTGTGTAAATGACACCTGCCAGCCTCTCTTATATTCTAATTAAATATAAGCAGGAGATTTTTTGGCACTAACATTTTCTCCCATAAAATTCCTGTCGATGCCTGCTCCTATAAGAAAGGTAGAACTAGCACGATGCCTTAATCTAAAGAATATAAAAAACTCTAGCAAAACCGAATTAAGGCGTTGCTAGAGTCATTCATATTAGCATCACAATTGCTACAAGGTGTTGGGGGTCAACGATAGCTAGTGGGAAGTAACATCTTCCACCAACTATTGCAGATTGAACAGACTATTCTTAAATACTCTCCTCAACTGCCAAATTTCGAAGGTAATTCCATTCACTTGGAGAATCCCAACGTTTTAGCCTTGTAACAATGTAATCTCTATTTTTGATTTCATCGACCGACAATCATCGAGATACCTTGACCACCACCAATACATAAAGTAGCCAAACCATTTTTTGCATCGCGTTTGATCATCTCATGAATCAAAGTTACTAAAACACGTGTTCCGCTAGCGCCGATTGGATGCCCTAAAGCGATGGCGCCACCGTTGACATTCACAATTTCTCGATTTAATTGTAATTGGTCCGTTACCGCAATGGCTTGAGCCGCAAAGGCCTCATTAGCTTCGACTAAGTCAAGTGCTTCAACTGATAAATTAGCTTTCTGCAATGCTTTTTGGGTTGCGGGTATTGGTCCAAGTCCCATATAGGCTGGATCGACACCTGCAGTTGCATAGGATTTAATGGTTGCCAGTGGGGTTAAACCTAAGCTTTCAGCTTTTTCTTTTGACATTAACACCACGATAGCAGCTCCATCATTTATGCCTGAAGCATTGCCAGCAGTGACACTGCCCTCTTTTTTGAAAGCGGAGCGTAATTTAGTTAGGTCTCCAATTGTGGTATCTGGACGAACTCCTTCATCCATTGAAACAACCATTGGGTCACCTTTTCTTTGTGGGATTGTTATTGGGACAATCTCTTCTTTAAAGCGTTCCGCTTCAATGGCTGCGGTCGCTTTTTGTTGACTTGATACTGCAAATTCATCTTGTTGGTCTCGACTAATCTCATATTTTTCTGCAATATTTTCAGCAGTAATTCCCATATGTTCTTGACTAAAGGCATCCGTTAACCCATCACTAAGCATCATATCGAGGGTTTGTTTGTGTCCCATTCGCCCTCCCCATCTAGCATATAAATCTAAATAAGGGGCTTGCGACATGTTTTCACTTCCACCCGCAATCACTACCTCACTATCACCTAATAAGATTGACTGGGCTCCTAAAATAACGGACTTTAATCCAGAGCCACATACTTTATTCACTACATAGGCATTGGTTGTTTCTGATAATCCTGAATTAATCGCGATTTGTCTTGCGATATTTTGACCTAATCCTGCGCCTAATACATTACCGATAATCACTTCGTCGACTGCATCAGGTGTTAAATTTAATTGCTTTATAGCAGATTGTACTAAGGTTGTCCCTAATTCTACTGCATTGATATTTTTAAATACCCCACCAAACTTGCCAATTGGGGTTCTGATGGCAGAAACGATCACGACTTCTGTCATTGAATACCTCCTTACTTCACTTTCTTGTTATTTAACTATCATAATCTTTTCGAGCTGTTTTGTAAAATTTTATAGAACAATCATTTAAATTAATGAACGATCTTAGACAAAGGCGCCGATGCCGGTTAATTCTCGTGCGACGATCATTGCATTAATTTCATGAGTTCCTTCATAGGTATAAATCGCTTCTGCATCGGTAAAGAATCTGGCCACTTCGGTTTCGTAAGTTATGCCATTACCTCCACAAACTTCTCTAGCAAGTGCAACCGTCTCACGCATGACTAAGGCATTGTGCATCTTAGCCAAAGATGAATTTTTCATCTCGTGGATGCCTTTTTCTTGCAGGTTCGCTACACGTGTTGAATAACTAATCGCTGCTACGACATTTGCTTGCATACGCGCTAATTTTTCTTGGACTAATTGGAAACTTGCTAATTTACGGCCGAACTGTTCACGGGTCGTTGTTAACTTAAGGGCTGCATTAAAGGCACCAGCCGCTGTTCCCATTGCGATATGAGCAACATCGGTTCGCGTATGGATAAAGATTTTCGCCACATCACCGTAACCATTAATGTGCTCTAATCGATCTGCATCAGGTACTTTAACATCTTTTAAGGTAATATGTCCGTTATTAACTAATCTCAAACCAATTTTATGTTGAATATCTTCAACACTTAAACCGGGGGCATCTCCTGGTACGATGAAACATTTTATTTTCTTCGTTTCGGTATCACGAGCAAAGATGGGGATAAAATCAGCGGTTTTGGCTCCCCCAATCCACCGTTTTTCACCATTTAAAATCCATTCATCTCCAACTTTTTCAGCTGTTGTGGCTAATCCACCCGCAATATCAGAACCATGATCCGGTTCAGTTAAACCAAAACAAGTTTGAGCTGTAAATTCACGAATAGCCGTTCCATATCGTTCGCGTTGGGCTTCATTAGCCCCAATTAATATCGTATTATACCCTAACCCTCCATGAACGGTAAAAAAGGTCGCCACCGAAGGATCAAAACGGGCCATTTCTAAATATAGAAAGGCATTATAAATTTCACGTACACGCCATTTTTCATCACGGCCCTCAAAAAGACTTGGATGATCCATAATCCGAGCATTGCGAAAAGCCGTCAAGATTTCCTGACGTGGTAATTGCGCTTTTTCATAGCATTTAATTAAAATGGGACGTACGCGTTCTTCTAATTCGATTCTTAAATGTTGTAGCACTTTTAATTCGCCTAAAGTTAAAGCTGCAGCTTCATTATAGACATCTTCAGGATATAATAATTTTGCTAATTCTTCCACTGATTGGGTCATATTCAACACTCCTTGTTTTTAAACGCTTTCATTATCTAATTTAATATTAACCGATTAAAGAATGTCAGTCTAATAGCTTTTAATCATAAAAACAATAAGTTGAGCTTATTGTTTAAGAAGATACGTTTATAATTGCATAGACTATTTTTGCGTATGTTTGTGTCAACTTCATTTCCAATATTTGCGTAACCTTATTTTCCCGTGTTTGTGTCATCTAAATTTTCTGTTTTTTTCGTAAACTTCATTGTACATATTTACGTCAACCTTATTGCCCATCTTTGTGTCAACTTACTAGCAACAACAAAACGAGTAGACAGTTAATAAAAAATATCATGCTAACTCTCTTTGCCTACTCTATGGATGCTAATTTTTTGTCCAGTTGCTACTTAGTCTATTCAAACCATGGGATGTAATTTGGCATATTACGTCTTGCCGATTGGATAATATTCTTGCCTTGGGTATCCCATTGTACCCAACGATAATAGGCGTCATGATAAAAAGTAAAGATGGTTTGCTTTTGATAGGCCTCTTTCAAAATAGCTTCTTTTTCAAAGATTGAAGTCATCGGATAATCATCGTATGCTAAAACCCATAACGGATTTTGATGTGCATGCGTTGGCATCAAATCTGCCATATGAATGACTTGTTGTTGGCCATCAGTTAACATAACCACTGCATGTCCATTACTATGTCCGCCCGTAAGTTCCATTTTAATCGCATCATTAATGACCAATTCTTGGTTAAATGTTTCCACTTGTGAGACGATTGCTTGCCAATCTTTTTCAAAATAAGTGCTCTTTGAACGGATATTCGGATGTTGTGCTTCATCCCATTCGATGGCCGATACATATATTTTAGCATTGGGAAAGCGTGAAATCACTTCGCCTTTATTATTCGGTATGGTTAAGCCCCCAATATGATCAAAATGTAAATGCGTCATTAATAGACCATCAATATCGTCTACTGTTAGACCCAGCTCAGCTAAACTAGTTTCGAGTTGTGGTTCTGACCAAATACCATAATTGCGTTTTTGCTTATCGGTTAATTTTCCATTACCAACACTCGCATCGATTAAATAGTTTTGCCCTTCATGTTGTATTAAGATAGGATCCGTTGCTAATTCAATTTGGTTCTTATCATTACAGGGATATTTTTTAGACCATAAAGGTTTCGGAACAACCCCAAACATAGCACCTCCATCTAAAGCTGTTTGACCTCCATCTAACCAGGTTAAGGTCATATTGTTAAGTTTTAATTGATCCATAATTTCACCTTTTTCTTTTTACACTAACACCTATTGTAAGCATTTGCAAGCGCATAATATTAAATGCACAACAATCAAGCATCAAATGATTCTCACTTATCTTCACAGGAAAGAATTCCTATACTAATTATTTCCTTACTTCTACTTAAACAGGAAAAATCACTAGGATGACTACTTACTTCCTTTCTTCTGCTTTATGCAGAAGTTTGACTTTAAGTAACTCATTGACAGCAGTCGAACCTAAGATGAGTAACATCCCGACTATTTGTAAATGAGTCATCGGTTGGTTTAAGAAGATGTATGACAAAATAATAGCCGTTACGGGGTCGACATAAGTTAAAAGCGAAGCTGTTTGCGATGGCAAATGATCGAAAGAGTCAAATAACCATACATACACAAAGCCAGTATGTAATGCGCCGATCACTAAGACCAAAATAACAGTCTGTAAATCCATTTTGATACTCGTGAGTCCACTCATCTGACTGACATATCCAATCATTACGACTGCGGCAATGGCCAGTTGCACAAAAGTTTTAACCATTACATCTAAGTTTTTAACTAATTTATTACAAATCATAATCGTGGCATATAAAACGGCGGCCACTAAACCATAAAAGATGCCCTTTAGATGATTGGGGCTAGCACCATTTAATCCACCAGAAATAAACACAACGCCCACTACTGCTAATAAGGTCAAAACAATTTGCCCCTTTGTCAAATGTTCTTTAAATACTAAAGGTGACAATAATATAATCATGACTGGCGCCATATAATAGCATAAAGTCGCAATCGAAACGGTGGTCCACTGATAGGCTTCAAAAAGAAAAATCCAATTAAATCCCATCGCAAAACCAGTAATTAATAGCCAGAGCCAATTTTGACGGATTGCCTGCCAATCAAAAACAATACCTTTATAATGAATCCATCCTAAAATAAACAGAGAGCCAATGATCGCCCTAAACATCGCAATAGTAGCAGATGGTAAGGCAATGTAATGAACAAATAGACCAATACTCCCTACCACCATCATAGCAAAAATCAATTTCAAACGTTGTGACATCTACCTTACCTCCTTGTAAAAAAAAGAACTGAGATAATCCCATTTGATTAATTTCAAATGAGAATAAGATTAACTCAGTTCTAATAATATAGTCTATTTTATCTGTTTTTTAACGCGCGGTCAATATCACGTTTGGCTTGTTGTTCTTTTAAAGCATGACGTTTATCATATTTGTTCTTACCACGAGCTAAGCCAAACAATAATTTAGCTCGTCCTCGGACAAGATATACTTTTAATGGGATTAATGTCATTCCCATTAGTTTTACTTGTTGAGACATCTTAATAATTTCTGCTTTATGTAATAATAATTTACGGTCTCGCAATGGATCGTGATTAAAAATATTTCCATGATCATATTCACTTACATGGGCATTCTTTAACCAAGCTTCACCTTGATAAATCGAGACGTAAGCATCTTGAATATTCATCTTGCCTTTACGGATGGACTTAATTTCTGTCCCTTTTAACACTAGACCTGCTTCGTAAGTCTCAATGATTTCATAATTATGACGCGCCTTACGATTTTGCGCTAATGGCTTATCCTTTCCAGGTTGTGCCATCGACTCCACCTACCTTATCTACCTCGCTTACGAATCTTAAAAGATTTTTTCGCTGAGGATTTACTCGCTTTATTTTTGGAGTTTTTACTCTTTGAATAAACTTTCTCTCTTCCACTTGCTCGTTGAAAATCTTTTTTCGATTTTGGGCGATTTTTTTTATCTTTTTTGCCTTTTTGTTTAGGTAAACTAATGGGCTTCATGCCTTCCATGGGCTCCGCTTTAATTAATTTAAAATCAATATTACGTTCATCCATATCGACCGCCATTACTTCAATGGTCACTTTTTGACCAATGCGGTAAATATTGCCACGATTACGTCCCATTAATACCATATGTTGAGGATTAAATTCATAATAGTCATCGTCTAAATCTTTTAAGGAAATTAAGCCTTCAATTGTATTTGGTAATTGAACGAAAATACCAAATGATGTAATCGAGCTAATCATCCCTTCGTATTGTTCTCCGACTTTGTCCATCATATATTCTGTTTTCTTCAGTGCATCGGTTTCGCGTTCAGCATCTACTGCCCGTCGTTCCATTTTTGAAGCATGTTCGGCAATCCCTGGTAATTTATCTTCTAATTTTTCAATTTCCTTGGCACTTGGTTGATTGACTAAATACCGATGAATTAAGCGATGAACCATTAAATCTGGATAACGACGGATTGGCGAAGTAAAATGTGTATAGTCTTCAGCCGCTAATCCAAAATGTCCAGCTGGTAAATCACTATATTTGGCTTGTTGCATACTGCGTAACATCATCGTTGATACCACTTGTTCAAAGGGCTCCCCTTCTACCGCTTTAAGGGCCTGTTGTAATTGACGCGGTTCAATTTGTGCTACATTTCCTCTTAATACCATCCCAAAACTAGTCACAAATTCCGCAAAGCGCAACATTTTTTCTTCTTTGGGTTGTTCATGAATACGATAAACAAAAGGTAATTGACGCTTCGTATATTCGTAAGCTACCGTTTCATTAGCACATAACATAAAGGATTCGATTAATTTTTCACCTGTATACCGGGCTCTTAATTGAATATCAAGGGGATGACCTTCTTCATCTACAATAATTTTAGCTTCTGGCGCATCAAAATTCAATGCTCCACGATTAGTTCTTTTCGCTTCTAAAATATGATGCAACTCCGCCATTTCTTGTACCATTTCACTAATTTCGCTAAACTCGCGATTGGTTACATCATCGCCATTAATCATTTTATTGACAGCATCATAAGTCATTCGATAGGATGAATTAATGACGCTTGGATAAATCTCATAGTCGATGACTTCTCCACGGGTGTCTACTTTCATGTCGCAAGTTAACGTTAGACGGTCCTCATTGGCATGTAAGGAACAGATACCATTAGAAAGACGTTGCGGTAACATTGGCACGACACGGTCTGTTAAATAGACACTGGTTCCACGTTCAAAAGCTTCACGGTCAATGGCCGAGCCTTCTTTGACATAATGAGAAACATCAGCGATATGGACACCTAATTGGAAAGTACCATCGTCATTTTTCTCTAATGATATCGCATCATCTAAGTCTTTCGCATCCGCGCCGTCGATGGTGATAATTAATTCATGTCTTAAATCACGACGTCCTGCTAAATCTTTAGAGTCAATTTCTTGTGGAACCGCATCTGCTTCTGCCATCACATTTTCAGGGAATTCATGCGGAATTCCAAACTGAAACAGAATGGCTAAAATATCTACACCTGGTGCGTCACGGTGCCCAATCTCTTTCGATACTAAACCAGTTAAAAGATTAGGGTTATCGCTTGTGGGATATTCTTTAATCTTAATAATACAAATCGTATGATCTGCCGGATGAATCCCTTCAGGCAAGACCATTATTTTGACCTCTTCGCCATATTCACCTTGAGGTACAATATAACCTAAATAACCGGTCTGTTCACGTTCATCTTGATTATAACTGAAAAATTCACCCACCATTTGTTTGGTTACTCTTTCAATGACTTTCGTAACCATCGCTTCCGAGCCTTTGCCCGTTTCGGGGTCAACTCGTTTTATAATTTGTGCTTCGACGATATCGCCATTCATCGCTGCCCCCGTATTGGTTGGTGGGACAAATAAATCTGGTTCGCCTTCTTCATAAGTAATAAAACCAAATCCTTTGTTATTGGCGCGGAATGTTCCTGTTATTAAATTATGAGACGTTTGTATCGATCTGAATTTATTGCCATTGATCATTTCCACTTCTTTAATGTGTTGTAAAAAAGTAATGGCTTTAACGAGCTTTTTGTATTTCTTGACCCCTTGCATCTTAAATTCAGTTGCTAGTTGGTTAATTGTAAAGCCTGTTTCTTTATTGGCTCTAAAAAATGCTAAAAGTTCTTGTTCAAAACTTGTTAATGACATCGTGAGCCTCCTCTCTCATTTTAAATTTTATCTTTGGATAAAGGCTAATAGGGATTGTTCAAACGCAGAGCGTTCTCGATTGGTAGTGATGACATGAGTGTTATGTTCAAACCATTGGAAATCAACTTCTTGCGCGCCGGTTAATGCGTCTCTCACTAAATACGCATCTTCTGGATCAATCATTTCATCTTCGCCTGATTGAGCAAGATAAAAGCGACTGGTAATTTGTGATAATTCCATATAAAAAGACATCGCAAAATAAGAAATCGACTCAATTTGTTCACGATAAAGTCTCATTATACGGTCCTTTTCCACTTGGTACTCATCTAAGCGATTTTGCTTCTCGTATAAATGACGTGCATATTGTTCGAAGAAATAACCAACATCAATTTGTTGAGCAGTAAAAACGGGAGAATTAAACACTCCACCCGCTAAATTAGCTTGATGGTTTTCGGTTAATAAACGTGTCGCAAAGATTCCTCCTAGCGACAAACCAAATACGAATAATTGTTCATATTGACGCCCTTGCATATAATGTAATGCTGCTTGTGCTTGTTCCCACCATTGATCGGGATGAGCTTCTAAAATATCGTAAATATCATCCGTACCATGCCCTTTAAAAGTGGGACATAACACTTCAATGCCCGCTCTTTGTAAAAATCGTGCCGTAGATAAAAAATCATTCGGCGATCCTGTATAGGCATGAAATAAAATAACACCTGTAGTCGCTCCTTCAACTTGATAAAAACGACTGTTTTCTATGATTGTTTCACTCATCTTTCACACTCCTACTCCTTTTTATTGTACATTATTTACTATTTCACTGCAAAAAAAGAAACTATGACAAACGCATAAAATAAGGGTTTATCATAGTTCAAAAATCTTATTTAGCTGATAAATAGGCCAACGCAAGGGCTAAAGCAAAGAACACAAAACCTAGAACAGATGTCGCTTTAATTAAGAAAGCTTCGAAGCCACGCGCTTTTTGTCTTCCTTGTTGATCAGCGCCACCACCGGTTAATGTACTGGCCGCGTTACTTTTGGCTGGTTGTAAAACTACTAATAAAATCAGTAAAACTGCTACCACCATCAATGCGATTAATAATGCATTATACAAAGGTATTACCTCCTCTTGAAGATTCCATTAATAATCTTACCATACAATGATTTAAATTGCTATGATTCTAAATCAAATCTAATAGAAAAAATTAAAGAGCACATATGATTCTTAATCAAATCTAATAGAAAAAAATAAAGAGTATAATGGTTGGTTATAGCGCCATCCTATTTCATTAATCCACTTACCAAGACATTTCTTTGTCATTAGTCTAGCGATTGACAAGGCCTCTATGTTACTCCGATTTCATTAAAAGTGAGATAAAATATTGTAATTATCTTTAAAATGGGTTAAGTTAAGAATAATAAGAAAAGGAGCCATTGATATGAAACAACCTTTAATCGTTTATAAAGTAGGTACTTCCTCATTAACACAACCAGATGGCAGTATCGATATCCAAAAAATAATTAATATAACAGACCAATTAGCTACCTTACATCAACAAGGTTATCAGTTGGTATTAGTGACTTCCGGCTCCATTGCGGCTGGTTTTAGAAGATTAGGTTTTTCAAAACGACCTACTCGTATTGCAGAAAAACAAGCTAGCGCCGCTGTTGGACAAGGCTTATTAATTGAAGAATATACTAAATATTTATTAAAGCATCAAATTGTCAGTGCACAAGTTTTACTGACTCAAGATGACTTTGCTGATCAAAGACGTTATCGTAATGCCGCTAATGCTTTACAAGTTTTAATTTCTAACCAAGTAATACCCATCATCAATGAAAATGACACCATCGCTGTAGAAGAAATTAAAGTAGGTGACAATGACACGCTTTCTGCTCAAGTCGCTTCTTTACTAAAAGCTGATTTATTAGTGCTCTTAACCGATGTCGATGGCCTCTATTCCGATAATCCAGTGAAAAATCCACAAGCAACATTTTTCGAACGCATTAACGAGATTACCCCTGAATTATTTGAAATGGCTGGCGACGCAGGCACCAATAATGGAACAGGTGGCATGACAACTAAACTGATTGCCGCTAGTTTAGCAACTAAAGCGGGTACACCCGTTTTTATCTGTTCATCAGCCAATCCGAATGCCATCGTAGAAGCAGCCACTCAATCCAATAAAGGAACGCTTTTTATTGCGAATGAAGATATTATGGCTCAAAAGAAACAATGGTTATCCTTTTATGCACGTACCACTGGCAGTATTAATATTGATGTTGGTGCTGAATATGCGATGCTCCATACCGGAAGTAGTTTATTATTAACCGGGATTACAAAAGTTCAGGATTCTTTTCAAGCGGGAGATATTATTTCCGTTTATAGCTTGGACGGTCAACATCTAATCGGCAAAGGTCAGACGCGTTTTTCTCATCGTGAAATTAAAGATAAATTATCTACCAAACAAAATAATGACATTGTGATTCATCGCGATGATTGGGTCACCATTAATTAGGAGGTCTTAAAATGAAAACTACGCAAACCATTTTACAAACCGCAAAAGAAGTGAAAGCTTCGATCAATTTTGCCAATACTGTTCAAAAAAATGAAGTCTTAACCGCAATGGCAGCAGAATTATTAAAAGCAACCCCCAACATTTTAGCAGCGAATGCTGAGGATTTAGCACAAGCTAAAGGTCAAATTGCTGATATTATGCTTGACCGCTTAATGCTGAACGAAGCACGTATTGAAGACATGGCCGCCGGTATTTTAGCGGTAAAAACATTAAAAGATCCTGTCGGAAGAGTCTTAGAGGAAAGAACCTTGGAAAACGGCCTGGAACTCACCAAACGCTCGGTTCCATTTGGCGTTTTAGGTATGATTTATGAAAGTCGTCCAAATGTAACAGTTGATGTCGCTGCCTTAGCGGTTAAAAGTGGCAATGCCGTTGTCCTTCGCGGCGGTAAAGAAGCTTATCGTAGTTCAAAAGCAATCTGTGATGCCTTAAGAGAAGGGATTAAACAAGCAGGATTAAATCCTGATATAGTCCAATTAATTGAAGATACGACTAGAGCCAGTTCAAAAGAAATGATGAAAGCGAAAGGCTACATTGATTTACTAATCCCACGTGGTGGCGCCGGGTTAATTCAAACTGTGATGCAAGAAGCAACTGTTCCGGTCATCGAAACAGGTACCGGAATTTGCCATATTTATGTCGATCAAACTACCGATATTACTCTAGCCATAAAGGTAGTTGACAACGCTAAAACCAGTCGCCCTTCGGTTTGTAATTCAGCTGAAGTCTTATTAGTACATCAAGCCATTGCTGAAGAATTGCTGACTCAATTAGCGACTACTTTCCAAGACCGTGTTGAATTACGTGCAGATCAGCGCGCACTACCTTATTTACCTCAAGCGACATTAGCTAATGACGATGATTTTGCGACTGAATTTTTAGATTATATTATGGCTATCAAGGTTGTCGATTCTATTGATGAAGCCATTGAGCACATCAATCAACACTCGACGGGACATAGCGAAAGTATTTTGAGTGATGATCCAGTTGCCATTATGAAATTCACCGAACAAGTCGATAGTTCATCGATTTACGTCAATGCTTCCACCCGCTTTACCGATGGTGGCGAGTTTGGGCTTGGTTGTGAAATTGGTATTTCCACTCAAAAAATGCACGCGCGTGGCCCAATGGGCTTAAGAGAATTGACCAGTTATAAATATATCTTGAAAGGTAATCATACGATTCGTTAACCAATCCAAAACAAAAACCCTAACACAAACCAATCGTCACGATGTCTTGCTCAAATCCGAAAATTAGCTTTAAGACATCAATAGTGACTTGGTTAATGTTGGGGCTTTATTTATTATTATGTTAATCGTTTATGTTGGGATAAAAACTGAACACAAAAAGAGCTTGGAACAGGTTTATTTTTATGTTGTTGATTGCTTTAATTTGGTGCATTTTATCATATCCTGTTGGATTTTGAATTAGTTGTCATAAAACTTCGTGAGTTGGACTTTGAACTAGTTATTATAAAACTTCGTGAGTTGGACTTTTTATCATAACCCGTTGGACTTTGAACTAGTAATAATAAAAAAATACACGTTAAAGTTTTTATCATAACGCATTACCATGTGGCGCTTATTCTGACAACGTTATACTTGAAGCTGCATTATCCTTATGGAATCAAAAAGCAACCTAACCATCAATTGCTATTAAGCATCCATCTCCATCACTTCGCTGAAAATAGCTCCCATCTCTTCTTGAATGGTTAACACATCAGAACGATGCAGTGGTACGGCTGTTTTATTAATAACGACAATTTTACGTCCATTGAAGTAGTTTACCAAACCAGCTGCCGGATAGACCACCAATGAAGTACCGGCAATAATCATTAAATCAGCTTGATGAATCTTATGAACCGCATCATTCATCACTTGTTGATCTAATGGTTCTTCATATAATACAACATCTGGCTTCACCATCCCATGACAACTCTCACATCTTGGAATCCCATCTTTATTAAGAACTAATTCATCTAAATGATAGTAGCGATGGCATTCCATACAGTAATTACGTGCGACACTGCCATGTAATTCATATACCTCTTGACTGCCCGCTTTTTGATGCAATCCATCAATATTTTGCGTGACGACTGCCACCTCTTTCCCTTTTGTTTCTAACCATCTTGCAAAATGATGGGCAACATTAGGTTTTGCTTCACGATAGACTAGTTTATCAAAATAAAATTCAAAAAATATTTTTGGATATTGATTAAAGAAAGAACGAGAAATGATTTGTTCAGGAGAAAATTGATAACCTTGATCTTCTACATAAAGGCCTTGTGCTGAACGAAAATCGGGAATACCACTATTGGTTGATACTCCTGCTCCACTAAAAAATACAATCCGCTGACTCTCTTCTATTAACTGTTTAAACTCTGTTAAATCTGCCAACCTACCCACCCTTTCATTATTATTAAAAAGAACTGGGCAGAAATGCGATCACCCTCATTTCTTTCCAGTCACTTATCTTGATGGAATAACACAGCGTTCAAATAGCATCAAACAGTCAATACTCAATCATGTTGAAGCGCTATTCAAACGGTGTAATGTGGTCATAAGAAGCAAAAATCAGCTTACTTCTACTTCGTAACCACGCTATTCTCTATCTATATTCAATTATACCAAAAATAGTTAACGATTTTGGCTTATTTTAAAGCATTTTTTGCAACTTGTAATGGTTGCTTATAAGTAGGTTCTTCGGTTAATTCTTCGACAATTTCACGATATTGAATGACACCATTTTGATCGACAACATATACGGTACGTGCTAATAAATCATTGCCGTCTAAATTAATGTCTAATCCATAAGCACGGCCGAATTCACCTGATTCATCAGTTAAGGTATCAACATCTAATTCATTTTCTTGATTCCAAGTATTAAATTCTTGTGGTGTATTGCGTGAAACCGTTAAATATTGAATATCACCTGATTTTGTTTCATCAGATAAACGTTTGGTTTGTAACTCACAAGTGCGAGTTAAAATATTAGGAACCACACTTAAAATGGTCACTTTGTCCGATAATAAATCTTTCAGTTGGACTGTTTCACCTTTTCGATTAACCAATGTCGCATTAGGTGCTAAATCACCCACTTCAACTTGTTTACCTTCAATTACTAATGGTTCTCCGTTCACTTTAATTTCCATGTTGTGTACCTTCTTTCTTTGTTGTTAATTTAATTATACAAAAAACAACCGCCATTACACAAAGGATGTGCTTGCGGTTGTTGATTGATTTGATGTCCAATAACGAAAAGCGAGTTATCACTTACCAAACTGATGTTTATAATAAACCTTCAAATTCAGCTTGTTGACTCGTAATATAGTGTGCATCGATCACTTCAATTTCTATGTTTTGTACTGCCTCTTGAACTAATGCTTGAATATCTAAAGTTTCTTCTAAAAGCTCAATTTTCCCTTGACGTGGCTTGGTCTTTGGCGAAGAAGGTGCAAAAACCGTACAGCAATCTTCATAAGGTTCATTGCTAATATCATAAGTACCTACTTTTTCAGCTAACTCAATGATTTCATTTTTATCAACTGCAATTAACGGTCTTAAAACTGGAGAATGTGTCACCGAATTAATGACATTCATACTCGTCAAGGTTTGACTCGCTACCTGCCCTAAAGATTCACCCGTTACAATAGCTTCTGCCTGACGTTCAATTAACAGTTGATCCATAATACGCATCATCATCCGACGCATGACGGTCATTGAATATTCATCGGGAACAGTTTCTTTAATTGCTTCTTGTATTTTGGTAAAAGGAACATTAATGAAATGAATAGGTTTAGCATACTTCGCTAAAACTGAAGTCAGACGTTTGGTCTTATCCAAGGCCTGAGGACTTGTATAAGGCGGACTACTAAAATGAACAGCTTCAACTTCCAATCCACGTTTAATCATTTGATATCCAGCAATTGGTGAATCAAAACCGCCTGACAACATTAATAACCCTTTACCACTTGATCCATATGGTAAACCACCCAATCCTTGATAAGAGACTAAACTCAAGTTAGCTCCGGTATTTTGATGGATACCAATCGATAATGTGTGGGTCGGACGACGTAAATCGACGCCCATTTCCGGGTAGCGCTCACCAATCACATACCCTACTTCGCGTTGTAAACTCATCGTATCATACTGGAATGATTTGTCAGAGCGTTTCGCTACGACACGGAACGTATCCCCTTGCTTAATCGTTAATTCTTCGAATAATTCCAGTGCTTTGCTTTTAATTTGTTCAAGGTCTTTTTCCACCCGATGAACCGGCTCAAATCTAGAAATCCCCGGTATTGTCTTTAATATTTCAACAATTTCTGTCACAGGCGTGTGTTCCCATAATAAATGCATAAAATCATGATTGACAGTAATTTTAATATTTTCTAAATGTTTGGTTTGAAGACGAATATGTTCGGCTAATCGTTGTTGAAAAGACTTTCGATTACGACCTTTAGTGGATAATTCGCCATAATGAATAACTAATTGATACATACTAACTCCTTATTAATAATTTATTACTATTTGAAGCGACTTAACTATATATTTTCGAGTTGAATCAGCCATACTGAGATTATTTTCAGCTTTGAATCGACTAAGTTAACATTCGTTAACTTTTTGAAGAGGCTAAGTCGAGATTCTTTTCTGTATTAAATTGATTAAGCTGAAACTATTCCAGTACCATGAGATCATACTAACATTATTTTCAACCGTTAATCGATCCTTTATATCTTTTTAAGCAAATTTAGCAGTGACTTTTTCAATAATTTTAATGAGTTCATTTACCTGCGTGCTGGTAGTCAAACTCGACATACTCAGACGTACTGCCGATTCAGAAATGTTATCAGGAACCCCCATCGCTTTTAGTGTCGAATGCACTTGATGCTTGCGACTTGAACAGGCACTCGTAGTCGAAATCATAACGCCTTCCGTTTCAAATGCATGCACTAACACCTCGCCAGGAATCGACGGATAGGCCACACATAGAATATGTTCACTTGCCGATTCTTCGGCAAACACTTGCCAATTTTGTGCTTTAAATGCTTCGATTAATGATTGACGGAATTTAGCCAGGTTTTGCTTCACTGCTTCTTGTTTGGTACTTGCGAGACGTAATGCCTTTGCGGTCGCTACAATACTAGCTAAATTTTCAGTACTACTGCGTAATCCTTTTTCTTGACCCCCGCCATAAATAAAGGGCTGTGTGTTAACTTTCTGTTTTAAGGTTAAAATCCCAGTACCTCGTCCAGCATGAAATTTATGTCCCGATAAAGTCATGGCATCGATGCGCGAATTATGTAACAGAGATAATTGGGTAGTAACAGCTTGCACAGCATCAACATGCCAAATGATTTGCGGAAATTCTGCCAATAGTTCAGCAATTTGCTTCAAAGGTTGAACCGTGCCTACTTCATTGTTCACTGCCATTGTTGATATTAATAGGACATCGGAATCCAACTGCTCTTTTAATGCTTCTAGATTCATTTCCCCTTGTGGGTTAACGTTGATTCGTTCAACCATATAATTTTCAGACAAAAGGAAATTGATTTGCTCATATGCCGAGGGATGTTCTATGGCTGAAATCAAAATCCGTTTTGCGTTGGGCCGATGCTTACTCAATTCTCGTACTACCGCTTGTAATACCCAGTTGTTGGCTTCAGTCCCACTAGAAGTAAAATAAACTTCATTCGTTTTGACTTGTAAGATTTCAGCTACTTGTGCGCGTGCTTGTTCTAATAATTTTTTTGATTTAACGCCTAATTCATGTATACTTGATGGATTCGCAAAATATTCCCTTGATACATGTAAATAGGTGTCTAATACCGTTTGATCAGGCATTGTGGTTGCACTATTATCAAAATATAACATTCATAACCTTCCTTCATTTGATGTCTGTGCGATTTAAAAACGATTAGACGGTACTTAATCAGTACTTATCTAATCGTTTCAAATCATTAATAAATCCGACTTTGTTTTTCTTTATGATACATACGACGAACTTGCGTTGGTGCATCTTGATCTACTCGGCGTAAAGCTTTTTCAATCACTGCTAAACTATCACCATAACGGAAATCTTGGTGGAATAAATATTGTGCTTCTCTAATGGCATCATCCACTTCAGGATAATCATATCGGAATCGATTACTATGTTGAATCATGTATTCCGTTAACATGGCATTATCAATCGTTTGTTCCGTTAACTCTTCTAATTTATTTAAGTTTTCGACTAATCTTGCTTCTAAAGTTTCAATTTCAAACATGTCGATTCGTACTTTATTAAGTAGTTTCGCTAACTCTTCAATTTGATCGGTTACTTTAAAGAATAAGGTATAGTAATTATCATTTAATCCAGGTAAGTGATGCTTTTCAATTCTACGTTTATAATTACGTAAATCCATTTCATAAAGATCTAAATTTTGTTTCGTTTCTTTTTCTTTATGATTCATATCCGATAAACCTTGGACTAACTTATTTTGTTTTTCATCAATTTCTTCAACGCGTTTCTTGATTTTCTTAATGTCAGAATCAACCTTAGTATAAATCACTGTATGATCATTAATTTGTCCAACAATATCATTGAATCGTTGATACTCATTGCGAATTTGTTCCGTTAATTCTGATACTTGATCTAATTCATTATTATGTAAAATATAACTTTGAGAAATACGATCGACTTCAATGCCGGCATAACGGTTATTTTCAGAAACTTGGTCTAATTGCGTGCCTAATTGGTTAATATTCTTATTAACATATTCTTTTGAAGCAATTTCACTTTCCATCAATTCATATAACGAGTTAATTTCACGTTCAGATTTATCCATTTGCGTTCTTGCTTCAACTAAGTCTGCATTTTTAATTTTAATTTTAGCTTCATCAAGTAATTCTTGAACAGCATCAATTTCTTCAGGAATATTAATATCACCAAATTTAAAGTGACTTTCAACCATCTTTTGATAACCATCGCGTAAATCTTCAATTGAATCTTCGTATTTATTCTTAATTTGGTTATACATCGCTGGAATTTTTTCTAAAATTTCTTCCAAACTTGATAAATCCGATTCAATGACAGCGAGCATTTCTTTCGCTTCTAAATGATCACCCGAAGCTGTTAATTCATTGTATTTAGTGAAATTTAATTCTAAATACTGTAAATTTTTCTCTAAAGTTTCAATGGCAGGACCATAATCGAAACTATGATTCATCACACTTTTACGTGCTGTATTGTAGCGTTCTAGTAACGCTTCAATTTCTTCACGGTTTTGTTCATCAACGCTTAATAGCTCTTTTAATGCTTCGCTCAAATCGTCCACTTGCGCTTCGGTTTCGTCTAACATTTCGCGAGCATCTTCTAAAACCTTTTTAGATTTTACAATGTTCATTTGATCTGCAAATTGTTCAGCACCGACGAGTGCCGCTTCAATCTCAGTAAATTGGTAATTGGTAATGGTTTGCCAATTTGCGACTAAATTTTCGTATTGGCGTTTTGTTTGACCCGATAATTCCATATTTTTTAACGTAAATAATTGGTCAGGTATTGAAACTTCCATTACGCGATCTTTTCTTTTTTCTAATTCATTAATATCCTTTGTTAGTTGGCTCTTCATATAAAAGAAAACCCCATACCCAACTAACACCAGAATGACGATTATAAATAATATATCCGTAAATCTCAATGTCGTTCGCTCCTCTAATCCTTCAAAAATACATTTCTATCATTACTTTTCTATAAATGTACAGTCTATCTATTAGATTATATCATTTAAGCCATTGAATTAAAAGCATTCCTTTCTATAATTTTACTAGTTTATTAACGGTAAATGATACTGTCTTATTAAAGCGTATTCAAAACTTCGCCAATCCAGTATTACTCTTAATGACTAGAAAGCATATCTGCTCACAATCTATAAACATACAGTTAAAACTCTTCTCAATTGTTAACTAATATCAGCGAATAGAACTGAGACATCACTTTACTTAACTTCAGTCGTTGTTTGTTAATCGATTCTTTTCATATTTATCCCAAGCCACTAAGGGCTTCAGAAAGTCTCTTGCATGCTTCGTAAAAATAGGTATATTGGTAGTTTTCTACTCTTTAAGTTAGGTAATGATTAGCTAATTAGATAAAATGAAAAAATTATTTATGGGGATAATGCATGTCGAATGTTAATGCCTTTAAAGGGAATAACCATTATTTCAATGGCTCCATTGTCTGCAGTCGTTAGATAAGGGATTTGTTCTTGTTGTAAAAGCATCGTGACTTCTTGATGAGGATGTCCATAACGATTGTTTTTCCCTACAGAAATAAGCGCCATTTCTGGTGTTGTTTGCTCAATTAGTTGTTTACTAGTACTAGTATTGCTGCCGTGATGGCCAACTTTTAACAGATTGATATCCAAATTAGGTGTTGTCATTAATAATTTCTGCTCACCATTTTTTCCTAAATCTCCCATATTTAAGAATGAACGATTCGATAATTTTAGCAAGGTAACAATTGAACTTTCGTTTAAATCATCCCTTGGCGCATTGGTGTCATACCATCCCCATAAAGTATGAGGGATAATCGTCTGCCAACCGGACGCATCTAAAATAGTTAATGGCAGCTGATTCTGATAAGGTGCCATTACTTGTTGCCAGTTTTGATGTTTGAATCCTATATTGGAAATAACGATTTCTTTCACAGGGATGGTTTTGATAATTGACGGCAAATTAGCAAAGTGGTCTGCATCAGGATGGGTAATGACAATCCCTTCTAATTGCCGAACGCCTAAAGCAGCTAAAGCAGGCAAAATGGTTTTCTTGGCAAAATTTTCTTCTGGCTGATTTTTGGAATCATTTGCATCACGATTCCAAGAAACTTTACCTCCGACATCGATTAACCAGCCTTGATTAGAAAAGGCAGCTTGGTATAAAACAGCATCGCCTTGTCCAACATCTAATACTATTATCCGCTCAAAATGACATCTTCCACTTATTAAAATCAATCCTATATAGCTGATAATGGTGAATTTCCACGCTTGTTGCCAATCTACCAACCATCTACCTGCAACTGCCATCAATACGATGACTAAAACCCAAGAATAATGACCGACTAATATTTTCGGTTGGAATAATTCAATCGGTTCAAGTAGAAAATCCAAATTCTGAACGAGTAGCTGTCCTTTTGGCGAAAAAGATAGGAGCGTTAATAATACAGCTAATGGAAAAATGCCCCAATCAAACACTTTGCCAATAATCAGACCCCAAATTAATTGGAGAGGATACCAATAATAATTTTGTCGCATCGTGATGGGCCAAGTAAATAGCGTACAGATGATGGCTAATTGGATGGATTGCGAAAAAGGTAAGGGTTTCGGAATTTTTTCAAAAAAAATCAAAATATACGAGATTAAGAAACTTAATTGAAAGCCCGTGGATAACACAATTCTAGGATTGAACCAGAGAAAAGCCAAAACCAACAAACTTAAATTATCCAATCGAGAGAGTGACCCATATTTTTTCAGAAAGTGACTCCCAACGCTTCTTACTACCCCAACTGGAAAACAGGTTAAAAAGGTATAGCCAATTAACAATCCATCTATTATCAGACTCCCTACCTCATTAATGATTCCCAAACGTCGTAATAAATAATCGATATTGTTTTTTATTAAAGTGACATGAAAACCCGAAATAGCAAAAAAATGAATGATGCCAAATTCTATTAAGCGTTCACGGTGCGTCTTATATTGAGTGGATGTTAAATTCCAAATTAAGCGATTATAAAGACTGAACAAACGAATATGATCTAATTTTTGAAAATGATTTAACAATCGCCATCGCCAATTTAGAAAATAACTACATAAATTTTTAATCGCTTGAGCTCTTTCAATTGTTTTAATTTCAATTTGATAATCAATGTTTTGTGATTGTAAATATTTTCGATAATTGAAGCCACCAAAATTTCTAGCACCTTCTGGTATCGTTAAACGCCCTTTTACTTCCAATAAGGTCACTTGATCCAATTGATGAAGTGTTGATAATTGACTCCCTTTAACATTGATAGTTAACCATTCTCCTTGTGACCATAATTTGGCTCGTCCCGTTATATATTCTTCATCGCCATTTAAGTATATCGGGTCTATTTGCAATAAATAAATATTTTCCTCTTGCGATACTAGAGGTTGCGTTCGGCTTCTAAAGGTGACTACACTACTGATTACAATAACGATGAAAACAAATTGTTTCACTATTTTTGTTAAAAACAGACAGCGGATAAAAAAAGCAACCCCTAGTAATCCCCATCCCCAATGTTGTGTTAACCAAAAATTTTGAACAATATATGCCATAATAGCCAGGAAAATCCATTGATTGTTTAAATATTTCATCTTGATTATCCTTTGTATCATTATTGTACCGAAATCATACTTGATAACTTATCAAAAGTTTTTTGACCAATGCCACTAACATTCATTAAGTCTTCAATTGTTTGATAAGAACCATATTCCTCACGATAGTCGATAATTGCCTGAGCCTTTTTTTCACCAATACCAGGCAGTAAAGTCAATTCGGCTACATCCGCAACATTAATATTAATTTTTAATTCATTATGAGGATCTTCATCTATTTCATTAGCAAAATGATTGACCATCGAAAACTCTTCTACCAAGGTTTGATTTATGTTTGGCACCACTATCACCATTTGATCACTAAGTAATAAAGCTAAATTCAATTGGTCTTCATCGGCTTCATTGGTTAACCCTCCGGCAGACTCAATCGCATCCATGACCCTCGCACCATTTGATAATTGATAAACACCCGGATTTCTAACCTCACCTTTAACATCTACATAAATAATCATTTCTTGGGTTGTTATTTCCGTTGTGTCAGTAGTCGACATGGTTAAGAGAGTCTCATCCGTTATCGTCTCTCCGCTTTCTGATAAAAACGATACAGTTTCTGGTTGATTTTGAAACAGAAAATAAACGATACCTAAAATAAATATCACAAGCATCACTTTGTTTTCTTTGAAAATATCGATAATTTTATTCACATCTCTCCCCCTTAGCTAATAGATTATTTCTTAACATAATCCTTCACGGCAAGTTATGATTAACTCATTATTATCTATAAATACGTAAACTTTCGCGAATACACTATTTATTAAATTTTGTGAAATATTTTTCATTTTATTATAAAAATTATCTATGAAAGGCTTCACATTAAATTAGCCCTATGCTATAATTTAGCTATCAAGTTTAGGAGGAATTTCACATGAAATTATCAAAAATCGTTTTATCTAGTTTATTAGTGTTATCAGCTGCTACTGTAGCTGTTCCAGTAGCGACACAATTTACTGGTGATATTGCTATTGTTCAAGCTCAAGAAGAAGCTGTCACAATGCGTCGTTACTATACTGCCGCCCACGGAGACAAAGCCTTCACTGCTGTAACTGTTTTATTACAAGGTGACAAATTAGTCGATGCTGTAATCGATGAATTCCAATTCGTAGCTAAAGATGGTGGCTTTACAGCTGTTCCAAACTCAGATGCTGATTTTGGTGCTGGCTATGCTGAAGGTCAAGTATTAGTAGGTAAATTAGACAACGATGAAGGTTACTCTAAATTAATGGCTGAAAAAGCAGGCTCTACTGTCACAATCGGCGAAAACTTTAAAGCGATTATTGAAGCTGCTAAAGGAAAAACTGCTGATGAAATCTTAGCTTTAGTAGAAGAAGTTGACGGATTAGGTGAAGATGGGAATGTATCTGATGTTGTTTCTGGAGCTACCTTAGCGGATACATCAGGCTACTTAAAAGCAATTGCTGAAGCAATCACTGAAGGTCATGAATTTGCAGGAGTTGAGGCTAATGCTGATAATTTAGTATTAAAACAAGAAATTGCGGCACCTCACGGCACTAAATCATTTGCTTTAGTATGTGCTGCAGTAGATGGTGATAAAATTGTTGCTTCTGCCATTGACGAATTCCAAATCGTTGAAGCTGGTGGCAACTTTACAGGTGTACCAAACTCAGATGCTGAATTTGGAAAAGGAATTGCGGAAGGTTCAGTCTTAATTTCTAAGATTGCTAACAATGAAGGCTATTCTAAATTAATGGCTGAAAAAGCTGGTTCTACTGTCAGCTATTTAGATAACTTAAACGCGGTTGCAGCTTATGCTAATGGTAAAACGATCGAAGAATTAAAAGCTGGCATTGATGAAGTTGCGGCTTTAGGTGAAGACGGGAATGTATCTGATGTTGTTTCAGGTGCTACTTTAGCTGATACGGCTAACTACTTACAAGCCATTGTAGAAGTTGCTGAAAAATAATGGATTAATCAAATAATCTTTGCCAGGAGATAAGAGCGTGACTAAGATATCGTAATGAAATAATTTTCACTGTGTCACCCTACTCTTAATCAAACAGCATAATTGAGTGATAAAATTCGGTATTTGACCGGAAATTATCACTCATTTTTTTATACCTTCATATAGGAAGCATCTCATAGATTGAATAACTTTCAACGACCATTGCATACGAAAAAAAGAGAGTTGGCGAACAGTAGAGAATCGATTGATTTTCTACTGCTTGCCTACTCCCTATTCTCATAACATCCAAAAGATAATTATTAATTCGCTATTTATTCTATTTGTGTATCCATCACTAAGACCACTACTAAACGAACATAGGCAGTATCATCAACTCTAAAATCCGTTGGCGAAGCAACGACCTTAATGTATTGACTATTAAAATTTTGATATAGGTCAGCATATGTTGAAGTTTCAAAAGCTCTATACAAATAATCAGCTAAGATTTCTGGTTTTAGCCAGGTTGAAAGATGGATATCATCAGCAGCAATATATAATTCATAAAGATTCTCGCCTAATCGACTACTTGCATGCTCAATTTCAAATAGGCTACGAAAGTCTTGATTATCAATTGTTTGAGCACCTAAATAATGATAGTCTGCTAATTCGTTAATTCTTTGGTCAACACCGGTTGCTAAATGATAACCTACCGATAATAATGTCCAATTATTAGCAGCGCGTGTTTGATTAATTAAAGTTGTAAAATGCTCATTAAGACTGTCTATATCCAGTTGTTGATTAAATTGTTGAGCTACTTCCTGTGCGTATAAATAATTTACGGATGTTAACACCGCTTCATCAAGTGTCCTAGGTGATTTTGAAGTAGCATTTTCAGTACCAATTTTTTTACCGGTTGATTGATTAGAAATTTCTTGCTGGTTAGCCCCTAAAATTTGTCGAGTAATTTGAAGTCCCTTATCAACTGCTGAACGGTCTGCCTGACTCACAATCTCATGAATTGGTTGTCGATTGTTCCAAAATAGGAAGCCCCAAACGAATATAATAAATAAAAGTTTTATTAAATTAGAAATTATTTTATTCATTCAAATGCCTCCTTGATGCTTTCTTAAATTGTATCAAAGTGTTATTGAAAGTCTATTACTATTCGATTACAAATTAAACAATCCATCGCTGCTACTCGATTTAATCAATAAAAAGTTGCCTGTACTGGAGCGATAACTTGGCTCTATACTTTTTGAGGTGAACGAACAAAGTCATTTCTGTTCACCCACACACTTTGACAAAGAGCCGATAAACTTATCATGATAGTACAAGCAACTTAATTTATATTATACAGTTTTTAAGTTTATTAAACCAACATCGGATTAGACCAAAAGTAGAAAATTGAATAATTTTCGCTTCGTCG